>JARRQT010000099.1:0-17097 GCA_037381445.1 Calditrichia bacterium | reverse complement strand
GCGGCAATGGGCCAAGGCAGCAGCAGAAAGAAGAGTAATGCCAGAATGGGAATCAATAACAGCCAATGATACATTTTTTTCTCCTCGCTTAATAAAAGAAATTCCCGGTCGTTTATTCACTTTCGGAAATCTCTCTGCTTTTCATCTCGGCCAGCATTCTTTCTATTTGCAGGCGACGGGCCTCCTTCCAGCGGCGCCATAGAATAAACAGGCCAATACCTCCGATGAGGGTCTGCCCAATGATAATATCCAGGCCTGGTAAGAGCATTGCCGTGATCAGAGATGGCAGAAGATCCCACATGGCATGCAGAAACACGACTGTCAGGTAGGCCATCACCACCCGGGAATTGATAATGAATCTTCCGGGAATGCTCTCGCGAAAGAGAACGCCGGCCAGAATAGCCGTCCAGGTACCATGACCTATTGGCGACAGAATGCCCCGCAGGAGAGTTACCCCGACCATTGCGGACAGACTGCCGCCGCTTCGCATGAAAGCACTGAACGCATAGCCAGTGCTTTCCAGCGCTGCGAATCCCATGCCGGCGGCGGCGCCCAGTATCAATCCGTTCAACTCGGAATCGTGCCTCAGTTTACGGGCAATGACCAGCACTCCGAATATTTTGACAAATTCTTCGATAAACCCGATTGTAAAAAACGCGGAGATGGTGAGGCCCTGGATAAAAAGGGGCTCAAGCAGAGCGGCGGCGAATATGCCCAGTACGCCTCCCCAGAAGAAACCCATGGCAGTATTGGGCAGGGTAAGGTGGCTTAGATGGCGGCGTTCATAGAAAAATGCCACATAGGTAACTGGTACCATAAAACTGCCAACCAATACGACCGTAGGGAAAATATTGGGATTCTGGGTCAAAACCAAAACGATCAAACCCACCAGATACAAGCCAATTCCGGCCCGCAGTACCCGCCACCAACCATTCAAATTTTCAGACTCATCGTGA
Source organism: Calditrichia bacterium (assembly GCA_037381445.1). Lineage (GTDB taxonomy): Bacteria > Calditrichota > Calditrichia > RBG-13-44-9 > RBG-13-44-9 > JARRQT01. The sequence continues at coordinate 16,141 of JARRQT010000099.1, read as the reverse complement.
GGGGATAAAGTTAATGGTTCCTGCATGATAAGATCCCTTTCTCTTTAAAAATTTCTTTTGATATAGAATTAACTGCCATCCTCAAAAATGTACATTAAACAAGCTATACAGCAAAACCGAAAGCACAATCAGGGTAAAAACGACATACATATAATCCTTTTCGAAAATGAAGGCGATGACCGAAAAAAACACACGGGCAACGGGCGTTGCGATTAACAAAATCAGGCCCAGCTGGATGACCCCGTCATGATGGAACGCAATTGCGTCCCGGAAAATTGACACCGGATTCCGTAATTGTTGCGGTTCGCTTTTAAAAACCGAATACTCAGGTGTGGCATTTCCATATTGCAGCAAATAGTGGATTCCGCCGGCGAACACCAGAATTCCGGCCAACAGGACCCCAACACGCAACAGATTGCCGAGTATGGTCTCAATTTTTTTATCTGTCCAGAACTTCGCGGAATTATTCATTCAGATTCTCCCCGCTAATCCGTTGTAAATCATTTCAATCGCCAACACAAAAATTACGATGGCAAAAACCGTCCTAAGTTTGCGGGTTTTGGTTTGGGACAGGACCCTTGAACCAAACATGGAGCCGGAAAGCACCCCTAACATCACTGGCATGGACAAGCCCGGATCGATATATCCCCGGCTTAAATAAATGCCGGCGCTGGCAGCAGCGGTCACGCCAATCATAAAATTACTGGTGGTGGCCGATACCTTAAAAGGAATTCGCATCATCTGGTCCATGGCGATAACCTTGACCGCCCCGCCTCCAATTCCCAGCAGACCGGACAACGAACCTGCCAGAAAACAGATGCCGAATCCCCCGGGCACCCGGTGGACGAAATATTTTTTGGGTCCACCTTTGGTTGGGTAGGCGCCATTCAGTTTAAGCCGGGTCGCCAGGGAATCGGGATGCGATGTGTCTGTTCTCTCTTTCCGCGGATGATAGGAAAAGTAGGCGGAGTATATCAGCAGCAGGCCGAAAATCACGGCAATGACATTGGGGGAGAGCACACCCACCAGGTATGCCCCAATCACCGCGCCGATGGTAGTGGCGATCTCCAGAAACATGCCGATCCGGATATTGGAAATGCCTTCCTTCACATAAACCGCCGCCGCCCCGGAAGAGGTGGCAATAACGGAAACCAGCGAAGCGCCAACGGCATACTTTAAGTCCACACCGAACAAAAGGGTCAGCATGGGAACAATGACCACGCCGCCGCCCAGACCGGTTAACGAACCCAGCAGCCCGGCGCCAAAGGCACCTGCGAAAATGAGCAATGTGAAATCCCAGATGTGCATTTGTGATTCCTCATTTCTCCGGATTTGACCATTCCAGAACAACCTTGATTTCGTCCTCCCCATGATGGGTAAGGGCGGAATCGAAATCGTCGAATTTGTGGCGATTGGTGATCAGTTTATTGATGTGCCCGCCCCATTTCAAATGGGCAAAAAGCAGGTCATCCACGGCCATCTGAAAATGATCGCGCGCTTCGTTGACGCTGCCCAGCATCAATTGATTTTCCAGCACCAGTTTTCGCAGGAGCTGGGGAGCGTCCACCTGTATGGGCCGGTCGCCACCGGGAATGCCTGTGAGCACGTATACACCATTGATGGAAAGTGCATCCAGCAGGTCGAATTCGATAGTGGGAATACCCGTGGCCTCAAAAATCAGGTCCATTGCACCGATTTTATCATCCACTTTGTCGGCGGGCACCGCTTTCCCGTTAATATATTTCCCACCGATTTTTTTCAGCCAGCTGGGGCGAACGCTGTCTTCCGGCACAATATCCAGGCCATAGACCTCTGCGCCGCGGATGATCAGTGCCAGGGATGCCAGCAAACCGATGGGCCCGAGGCCCGCCACCAGGCAGCGCCGGCCGTACAGCCATTCCGGATAGGCGGGGGCATCGGGAAGGCGGGCAAATTGCACCCGAACTGCCTCGTCGATGGCCTTCTCTGCCACGGCCAGCGGTTCGGAAAGCACACCGAGGGGCTCGATTTCCGCCGGCACCCGCACGATGTACTGCTCTTTATCCACCACGTACTGGGTCTGAAAGCCGTCCATACCCCAGATGCCCCTTTCCACATAATCGCCGGTTTTGCACATATCCGGCCGGTTCATGGCGCAGGGAAGACATTTTCCGCATCCCCGGCGCACCGTGAAAACCGCAAAATCACCCTTTTTAACGCGGCTCACTTTCGTGCCGGTTTCTACTACCTGTCCAAACATTTCGTGACCGAGCACCAGATCCTGTTTTCCTTCGGGGGCCCTGGCGCGGCCGCCGTTCGCCTCTTCCCTGTCCGTTCCGCAAATGCCAACCCGGATGATCCGTATCTTCACTTCATCGGGTTCATTAATCTTTGGTTCCGAACGGTCTACCAATTTCAGTTCTTTGGTTCCCGGTTTTATTGCCAATGCTTTCATAAAAACCTCCCACTTATCATAAAATTTAAATTAAATGAAACTGAAAATTTATTGCGGACCATTATCATTTTCACTGGCGCCCTTAATTTCTTGCGAAGCGATCAGATTGTAAATTTCCATGAGTGCCTGGTCCTGGGCGGCCAAATGTTCGAGAATGGCCCGAACTTCTTCTTCCGCCTTCTGATTCACCTGGTAATCATTTCGGGCATCCAGCCGGTCCCGTTCAGCCTGGCGGTTCTGGCTCATCATGATAATGGGGGCAGTATAAGCCGCCTGCAATGAGAGTACCAGGTTCATCAGAATAAACGGATATGGATCCCAGTGATAAACCCAGGCTGTCAGATTCAAAATTGCCCATATGATTAAAATGCAAGATTGAATGATGATAAACTTCCAGGAACCGACTGTCGCCGTTACAATATCGGCAGCCCTTTGGCCCCGGGTTTTATGTTCCTCGAGCAGACTATTAACATTTTGTACCGGTGGATGCGTGTGTTTGAAAGGAGTCGGAAAATGAATGTTTTTGGCCATCACTTCTCCTTGATGGGATAGTGGTAAATCATTAATAGATTAGTCTATAATTTTGTCTTCCATTATGTTTTTCCCGCCGCCTGTGCTTACTCCGAAAAAAGCGCCAGATCATCCTCCATGGAATCAACGATGAGATCCTTCGTGATGAAGCCGCTGACATTCCCGGCTGTGGCCGGACCGTTTTCCGTCGTAACCAGCACAATGGATGCTTTGCTGGAGCGTAATCCTTCCACTATATCGGAAAGGGGCCGATCGCCCGAAATCGCCAGATAATCTTCACGCATCAGCGCCGGTATGGTACCTGAGTTTCCATTTTTCCGGTAAACTTCCAGCGCCGCATCCCGGGTAAGGTAGCCGGCGATCTTACCTTCATCTTCCACCAAAAAATGGGTGATGTTACGGTGCGATGAAACCAGGTGCGCGAAATCATTGAGGCTGACGGCTGCTTCAATAATTGAAAAATTGGTTTTCATCACCTTTTTTGCCTGCTTAAGCAGGTAGAAATTTGTCTGCAAGGCCTTGGGCATGAACCGCCCTCGCCGCACGAGTTTGAGCGTATAGATGGTTTCTTCCACAAAATAACGCCGCACACCGTAACTCACCGCCACTGTAATTGTCATGGGAATAAGGGCGCTGTAATCCACGGTCATTTCAAAAATCATGATAATGGCAGCGATCGCCGCTCCGGTCGATCCGCCGATAACCCCGGCCATCCCTGCAACGGCAAAGGCAGGTGCACTAAAAGGAAGATTCGGAAAGAGATGCCCCAGGAAGATGCCATAGGCGCCTCCGATGGTTGCGCCGATGTAGAGGTGCGGTGAAAAAACACCCCCGGAAGCGCCGCTGCCAAGGCTCAGCGAGAGTACCAGTGTTTTCAAAAAGGCAAGTAGCACCAGCAGATAGAGTACAGAAAGTTTCCCGGTCAGCACGTCCTGAATGGTGGCATACCCGACGCCCTCCACGTAATACTGCCCCCAAATGCGCATCATGAAATACATGATGACACCTACGATTAGCATTCCGAACATATGGCGGCTAAAGTAATTTCCGGGAATATGCTTATCGAAAAAATCCTCGAAGCTGTAGATTGTTTTAATTGAAACAGCCGAGAACAGACCGGCAATGACGCCCAGCCCGATATAGGATATCAGCACCCAGGGATTCGCGATATGGATGCTGAATTCCTTGAAAAAAGGGACTTCGAAAGCCGGGTGAGCGCTGAAGAAATTTTGACCGATATATGCGCCGGTCGCAGAGGAAATGGCCACCGGCACCAGGGTCCGCACGCTGACTTCATGGAGCATGATTTCAGTGGCGAACAGCATCCCGCCCACCGGGGTGTTAAAGGTGGCGGCAATACCGCCGCCGGCGCCGGCTGCAACCAGGGTGATGCGCTGCCAGGCGGACATGGGAAGAATCTGGCCTATCATGGAACCGAAGGCAGACCCGATCTGAATGATAGGACCTTCGCGTCCGACCGAAGCGCCGCTGCCCAGGGAAAGAGCGGAGGCAACGGACTTGATGCCAGCTTTGAAAGGACTTACAATTCCCTTGTTATAATAAATCGAATCGATGACCTCCGGTACGCCGGTGCCTTTTGTTTCCGGAGCAAACTTTTTAACAAGATAAGCTACCCCGGCGGCTCCGGCCACGGGGACCAGAATCACAAACACGCCCCAGATACTGGGCGGGGTATGAATACTGGCGTCATATGTCAGAGATAGCTTTCCTGTGAACATGAGGTTGTGGGCGAAAGCTACCATGGCCCGGAAAATGACCGCCCCGAATCCTGCTGCCGCACCAATGACAATGGACAACAGCGAAAGAACGAATTTTTAGACACCGGCCGAAGTAAATAATCTCAATTTTCTATGGAATAAACTCATCTGTTTCTGTTGTTCAACCTCCATTATCAGCTTCCAATTCAATTTTGATTGGCAGGAAATGGGATTTGAATTTTTCAAGTTGTTCAGGAGTTGCCAATATCAGCATCCGGTCATCTTTTTGAATTGTCGTGGTCGGATGCGGGATGATAAGCTGCTCTTTTCTGAAAATAGCAATGATTTTCCAGTCTTCACTTTCTGCAAGGTTACATTGCTCATCAATTGATTTTCCTATGCAGGAACTCTTGGGTTGGATGGTACCCAGAAAAAGCTGCTTTTTGTTGGGCAAATCGATAGGGACGCCGGATTCGAGCAGGCCCATGAGGTTTAAATGGCCCAGGGTATTCGGATCGATCGTCAGATGTTCGCTCAGAATATTCAGTGCGGTTTTCAGGTCTTCAACCTGGTGCGCCGGGGAAGCTGCCCGGTTCCTTACCTGTTCTTGGTACAAACTGCTGTACTTGAAAGGAGCGGATAAGGTTCTCTGTACGAAAAGGGCAAGCATAACCGCCAGCGCAGAGGCGGCAAGCAAGTGAAATCCGCCGGTCATTTCAGCAACCATCAAAACAGCCGCTATGGAGACGTGCGCCGCACTGCCCAAAACAGCGGCCATCCCCACCACTACAAAGGCGGCAGGAGGCATGTGGAAGATATGAGCCAGCAAACCACCCAGCATGCCGCCGATAAACATAGTGGGAATAAAAATTCCGCCCGATCCCCCGGATGAAATGGTCAATGAGGTGGCGATAATCTTGCTGAAAAGGAGCAGCAACAGCAGGGTTTTGGTAAGCTCCCCATTTATTGCCTGTTGAATCCAGCCGTATCCGCCGCCCAGCACTTGCGGAATGAACAGCGCCATCAACCCCACACCAAAGCCGCCAATCGCCGGTTTGATGAATGCGGGGAGTTGAATTTTTTGGAAAAGGTCCCGTACTCCATATAAGGTTATGGGAACGAGCGTGCCAATTACGCCGGCGCTCATTCCCAGGATTGAATACCAGACATAATCAAGAAAATCCGGAACACCCAGCCCGGGGGGAATTTGAAAGAGCGGTTTCCAACCGATGAAAATTCCGTTTATAGTGTAGGCATTGATGGAGCCCAGCATGGTGTAAAGCAAGGCATCCGGTTCGAATTCCATGTCGCGGTAGAGCACTTCAATGGCAAAAATTCCGGTACCAATCGGGGAACGGAAAATGGCGGAAAGTCCGGCGGCCAACCCGATCAGAATCAGCAGGCGGCGGTCCTTCTCCGAACGATTGGTCAGATTTGCATAAATTGAGGCGATGCCGGAACTGAAGAATGCTGTCGGGCCTTCGCGCCCAGCGGATCCTCCCGTGCCAATTGTAATCACGGATGTGACAAGTTTGAGCGGGGTCAGTTTTGCCGGTATGTATCCGCTTCTGCGATGAAATGCGCCAATGATGGCGTCCGCAGCGTGGCCTTTCTCCTTGCGTGCGAATACATTAACCAGGACCCCGGCAATTAATCCGCCCAATGCCACAACCAGCGGAACGAGCCATAGGCCGTGGTGTCCGACAACCTGATAAGCAGAATGTCCCTCACTTGGCAGGCCCGGTATGCTGTAATCCGCAATTCCCTTCAGAAAAATTTTATGTGTCAGATTTAACAGAAAAATAAACAGGCGGGCGCCGGCCGCTCCTACGATTCCCAACAGGATTGTGTCCAATATCAGAATTTGGTGGCGCCGCAGTGGCCATAAATGCCAGCGAAATGTCTTATGTTTTCCCCAATTGATCATATTATAAGACCAGGTCCAATTCCATATTCTTTGTCCTTTATTATAAATACACGATTTCCGTGCATTCTCATTCGATTCGAAAACAATCCGGTTCTGCGAAGCTTAAACCGCCCTCATATTGATTCCGGAGCTTGCGGGCGGAACGCCTCCGATGTGAGATTTATCGTAGTGTCGGCCGCGAAATAACTCCCGGGGAAGCGGCTCATTTTTCCACTTCTTTCAATCCGGAAGCAGCGGCCTGATCAATAAACCAGTATATTTCTCCTTCCAGCGGCTCAATGAGCTGAGCGGGCAATTCCTCCGGTTTTCGCGGTCCTTCGATGACTTTCGGAAGAATTTCTGATTTTTTCTTCCCTGAAACCAGGAAGGCGACATTGGCCGCCTGATTGATGAGATAGGCGGTGAAAGTGATGCGGTACATTTCCAATTCAGGGAGATACACTTCCGAAACCAGCCTGCTTTTTTCCGTCAGAACTTCGGAATTGGGGAATAGGGAAGCCGTATGGCCGTTTTCCCCCAGTCCTAAAAATATAAGATCGAAGCGGGGCTGGTCGCCGTCAAATAATTGATGGAGTACGGCCTCATACTGACTAGCGGCTTCTTTTGGACTCAAGGCGCATTGCATTCTGAATATATGTTTCGAGGGCACTGTTACATATTTTAGCAGGGTATCATAAGTCATGTGTGCATTAGAGCGTGGATCATCCCATGGTACGCACCTTTCGTCCCCCCAGAAAATATAGGTCTTTTCCCATGGTACCTGCTGCTTGAAAGGCGCCTGCGCCAGGATGCGATAGGTCTCCTTTGGGGTGCTTCCCCCCGAAAGGGCCACGATGAACCGGCCGTGGGCCTCAACCGCTTCTTTGGCTGTCTGGACAAAAAAATCAGCGGCCGCCCGGCTCATCTCCTCTCTGTCGGAATAAACTTGAATCCTCATATTCAATCCTCCTCATTTTCATTTTGATCGGATTCCAAAATGGGCAGCATTATCCAGGTATGTCCGTCCTGCGCGATCAGCGACTCGGCATCTTCCGGACCCCATTCGCCGGCCGTGTAATTGGGAAAGTCCATGGGAGGTGTGGAATCCCATACATCCAGAATGGGCATCAGCCGGTCCCAGGCTGCCTCTACCTGGTCGGCCCGCATGAACAGGGTGGCGTCTCCCAGGATGACATCCAGAAGCAGGGTTTCATATGCTTCCGGGGGCTGTTCGTTGTAACTGTCACTGTAATTGAAGTGCATGTCTACAGGATTCAGTATCATTCGCAGGCCGGGTTCCTTTGCCTGAAAGCGCAGCCGTATTCCTTTCTGCGGTTGGATGGAAAGAACGAGGCGGTTGGGCTGCCAGTTCGTTACCGCCTCGGAAGGGAAAGAATGATGGGGTACGGGCCGGAATTGAATGGTGATCACCGATATCTTTTCTTTCATCCGTTTTCCGGTTCGCAGGTAAAAAGGAACATCCTGCCAGCGCCAGTTGTCGATAAAAAATTTCACCGCCGCGAAGGTTTCGGTCGTTGAGTTGGGGTCCACGCCGGGTTCTTCCCGGTAGCCGTCGACGTGTTCGCCCTGCAGCCAACCCGGCCCGTATTGTCCGCGGACCGCGCAATCGCGTACTTCTTCCCGTTTATATTTGCGAAGAGCATGCAGCACATCCACCTTTTTACTCCGCACTTCGTCGGCGTCAAAAGATACCGGAGGTTCCATGGCTATCAGGCACAATAACTGCAGCAGGTGATTCTGAATCATATCCCGCATGGCGCCGGCATGGTCGTAATAGCTGCCCCGGTGTTCCACGCCCACCTTTTCAGCAACGGTGATCTGCACATGATCGATATAATTCCGGTTCCAGATTGGTTCAAAGAGTGCATTTGCAAAACGGAAAGCCAGAATATTCTGAACAGTTTCCTTCCCCAGAAAATGGTCGATGCGGTAAATCTGCTTTTCCTGAAATATTTCTGTCAGAATCTTATTCAATTCCCGGGCGCTTCCCAGGTTGTGGCCGAACGGTTTTTCCACCACAACGCGGGAATGATCCCGATCCTGCGTCAAATGGGATCGTCCGAGCTGTTTTGATATGGGTTCTATGAAATTGGGCGGCACGGCCATGTAAAAAATCCGGCTGCTTCTGCCGTTCCATTTCTTTTCCAGATCGGCTATCCGGTCCGAGATGTTCTTGTAGGTCTGCGCGTTGGTGAAGTCCGCCTGGAAATAGGAAATGGCTTCCTGGAATTTTTTCCATTCGTCGCTTTTTGCTTTGCCGCGACGGGAAAATTTATTGACGCCGTCGAGCAGCCTTTCACGGTACTTTTGATCGGAGAATTCTTTGCTATCCACTCCAATGACGGCAAAATTGTCGGTCATCCGGCCATCCAGGTAAATATTGTAAATTGCTGGTACCAGTTTGCGCCAGGCCAAATCTCCGCCGCCGCCAAAAATAACTAAAACGGTTGAATTTATTTTCTTTTCCTTCTGCATTTTTTCCTCCTAATCCTCATTCCAATGGGTATGGAAAACTCCTTCTTCATCGATTCGTTCATAGGTGTGGGAACCAAAAAAGTCCCGTTGAGCCTGAATCAGGTTCGCCGGCAGCCAGCCGCTGCGGTAGCTGTCGTAATATCCCAGGGAGGCCATATAGGCGGGAGCGGGAATTCCCAATTCCGCAGCGGTCCGTACGATCGCCCGGATATCGTCCTGCCGCCTCTGGACTTCATCGGCGAATTTGGTATTGACCAGCAGATTATCCAGATCCGGATTCTTCTTGAAAGCAGCCCGGATATCTTCCAGCAATTCGGCTCGAATGATGCAGCCTCCCCGCCAGATACGGGCCACGTCATTCAGCTTCAGGCTGTAATTGTATTGGGCCGATGCCCTTCGCAGCAATGCCATCCCCTGAGCGTAGGCCATGACCATCGCAAAAAAGAAAGCATTCCGGATTTGCTGAATGACCTGGTCTTTATTTCCGCCGAAGCGGGGATCGGGACCGGATAAAATCTTCTGGGCCGCCTCGCGTTCTTTTTTATAGCCCGACATATCCCGCATGGCCACCGCCATATCGATGGTCGGTTGGGGGACCTGCAGTTCCATGGCATCCTGGGAAGTCCATTTTCCGGTGCCCTTCTGTTTTGCTTCATCCAGAATAACGTCGATGAGCCGTTTGCCGCTCTTTTCATCCGGTTGTTTAAAAATATGGGCGGTGATCTCGACCAGATATGATTTCAATTCCCCCGCATTCCAGTCGCTGAAGACTTTGTGGAGTTCATCGTTGCTCAATCCCACGCCCCTTTTCAGGAGATCGTAAGTTTCCGCCAGCAACTGGATCAGCCCGTATTCAATTCCGTTATGAACCATTTTTACATAATGACCCGCTGATCCGGGTCCGAGATAAGTCACGCATGGATCTCCGTCCACTTTGGCGGCAGCGGCTTCAAAAATCTTTTCCACCCGCTGATATGCTTCCCTGGTCCCTCCCGGCATCATGCTGGGACCAAAGCGGGCGCCTTTTTCACCGCCTGAAATACCCACGCCGATGAATTGTATCCCTTTTTCAGCGAGTTGCGATGCGCGGCGGTTGGTGTCCGTAAAATGGGAATTGCCGCCATCGATGATCAGATCCCCTTTTTCGAGATGGGGCAGAATGTCATCGATTACCGAATCGACAGGTTTTCCGGCCGGAACCAGCATCATAACCGTACGCGGTTTTTTAAGAAGCTGAATAAATTCCTCTTTTTTCTTCGTGCCGTAAACCTTTTGTTTTCCGGCCTCCTTATTCAAGGCATCTGCCTTTTCCGAGTCTTTATCGTAACCGATCACCGCAAAGTCGGCATCACCCATATTCAAAACAAGGTTGCGGCCCATGACACCCAGGCCAACCATTCCAAGATCATATTGTTTGTTTTCCATTGTTGTTTTCCCCCCAATTTAAAGTTCTCAGTTACTATTCTTTTAGTGAAAGGCCCTTCTGCGCCAAAAGCGATCTCGTTTCTTCCAGGCTTTTATGATGAATCCCGTGAATCCCCAGACTCCTTGCGATCTCTACAAACATGTCCCGGTCATCAATGTAGATGACGTTTTCCGGCTCCATTTGTGATATGTCCAGCGCAATACGAAAGATGTCCTTATCCGGCTTGCGGAAATGCACAAAGCTGGAAGAAACAAAAGCATCCGCAAATTCGTAAAGCTTGAATTTTCGAATCCGGTACTCATTCAATTCACGGCCTTCATTATTCACCGTGATAATTCTCAAATTATGCCTGGCTCGAAGTTTCGCAATTAATTCAATCATTTCCGGATGCGGCTCCGATTGCGAGAACATGAAATTTTTAAAATCCTCATGTGTGAAAGACCGCTTTTTGTAAAACACCAGCCGGTCAAGATATTCACGGAGAGATAATTTGCCCTCTTCATAGGTATCGAACGTCAGATGGTGCCTTTCACTGACTTCATCTTCATCCAGATCAAAATTTTTAATGGCGCGTTTCCGGGCATGCCTGTCCCATCCGTTGGTGAGCAGCACGCCCCCGACATCTAAAAAAAGGCTTTTTATATTTTCAGATTTGGGCATAATTATCCTCCTTTCTTTCTGTAAGAGTAGAATAATTATGAAATATGAAGTTTTAATGAAATTGCTTTGCTGAAGCCGCCATTATTTTCACCGGTTAAACGGCGGAGATTCCTGTTTCACCGTTTCAGGCAGGTACCAATAGACGACCAACAGCCCCAGCAGCGTCATGCCGCCGATCGCAAGGAATGGCAGTTCAAAGAAGGCTATTGATAGAATCCCGGCGATCAACGGGCCGGTGGCTATCCCCAGTCCGAATCCCATGGTGATAATACTCATCTGGCGTCCTTCTCCGCCGTAGGAAGAAAGATCGGCGGCTACTGCAAAAGCCGGTGCGGCAATGGCAGCCGCAGCAATTCCCTGAAAGAGCCGTATGGCCACAAACTGCCAGAGAGTGGTGACCTCACCCAATAAAATGATGGCAGGGACGGTAAATAAAAGGCCGATGAGAATAATCGGCCTCCTCCCGATGCGATCGGAGAGGTGGCCGAGCGGCACCTGGAAGAGCAGACGGCCAACCATGAGGGAGCTGAATGCGATTCCGAAACCCAGGGCATTGATGCTTAGCCGCGCATTGAATTCATTTTCCAGGGCGCTTACCATGGAAAAGGCCGCCGCCATCAGGAAGGTCGATAATGCTGCGGTGAATATTCCCGGACTGAGCAGTGAGGTATCAATAATTCTGACGGGGCGTGCCTGAATGTTTTCTTTGGGGATTCGGACATCGTCTACCCAGATTTGCACCAGGAGCATGGCCAGAAAAATCAATCCTGCCCCGACAAAAAATGCGGCATTGAAACCCCAATGAACCTTCAGAAATCCGCCCAGCAGCGGGCCGATTGAAAAGCCGACCACCCTGAAAGTGGCATAGATCCCCATGGAGCCTCCGCGGGTGCTTTTCTCGGTGATGGCCGCCATGATGGCCATGGAGGCTGGAATGGTAATGGCGACTGCCACCCCCTGCAGGGAGCGCAGCACGAGCAAATCGACAAAACGCTGAGCAAATACAAAAGCAACCGTGCAAATTCCTATCAGGGCGAGTCCAATTTGAATCAGAATTTTGCGGCGGCCCAGCCGGTCGGTTAGAGCGCCCATAATGGGCTGCAGAAAGGAATTCATGAAGCCGTACAATGAGATCAGGATTCCCACCTGAACCGGAACGGGCAGATGGAAGAGCACCTCGGGTAATTTGGCAACGTAGAGAGGAATGATGATAAACAAGATACTGTTGCCCATGGCATCGGCTAGGCGGGCAAATGACAGGGCGAGCACTGCACGATTGGCTCCGATGGATTTTGCAAAATTCTCTAGCACGTTCGGCTTTCTTTCAGTCTGCGAATCAATTTTCAGCGTTTATGTCTATCTCATTTACTATTTCAGACAGAAGCAGATCTCAATTCAGACCTGCTTCTGATATCTGTTCCAGATGGAAAGCTGCAGTTATTAGATCAGGTTGCTTTTTCTGCAACAAATTCCGTAAGTGGGATTCCCCAGGTCGGGGGCTTGCCACCAGTCCGGAAATACATTTCCTTGAATGCCAGCTTCATAGCATAATACGTATAGCCCATTTTGAATATACTTGTTTTTCCCCCATACCACGCATCGGAGTGGATGTAAAATGCCTTGTTATGACCCATATCCCCCATGCAGATAATTTCTGGCCAGAAAGATTTATCAGCCTCATCGGCCGAAATTTTACCGAGGTCTTTGGCAATTTGATTGGCAACAATTCCGGCCTGCTGATGGCCATGGGCACCGAGTTTCGGGACCGTAAGAGACGCACAATCGCCAAGCGCAAAAATGTTCGAATAATCCGGATTTCTCATGCTCAAATCAGTAACCACAAAACCGACTTCATCCGTAATAGGTAAATCCTTCAGAAGATTATGGGGCTGCCAATTTGGGAAAATAATTTTCAGTTCTGCGTCAATAGAATTTCCATTTGTGAATTCGATACCGTCAGGGGAGACCTTTTTAATATCGGGTGTGTCCTTTTGATATTTGAATCCCATCTGGCCAGCCATGTCCAGAAACTCCTTTACTATTTTTTGCCCGGCATCTTCAGCGATCACCTTGGCGGGACTGAACAGGGTTATTTTTTCCGGTCCGCCCATGGACCGGTCTCCCAGCCAGCTCGCCAGCGCCATAGACACTTCCAACGGCGGCCCGTCGCAGGCGGCTCTGGATTCCGGCAGCCAATCCGGTTTGTTTTTGTTGCCCTGAAAAAAACGGGCGGAACCGATGGCGATTGGTCCTCCCTTATAACCGCCGCCGTGCAGGTATTCCCGCAATCTGTTTCCATAATAGCTGTCCGATAAAGTATACCCATTTTCTGCGAAACCTTCAATTTTATCATAGGCCAGGCGGGCCCCGAGTGCAATCACGAGATAATCATACCGGATATTTTCAATGGCACCGCCGGAACGTTCTGTTGGAATATAACTGACGCTGGAATGATCGATATCAACTTGTTGAATGTTCCCCTGAATAAAGTCAATGTTGTCCCGATCCAGATATTTCACAATGGGCATATGTAATCTTTCCGCGGGATCTTCGTTGGCAAAAACCTCCAGGGGTATATTGGGGACAAAAATCAAATAAGGTTTGCGGTCAATCAGCGTCATATTCACCGCGTCGCCGCATTTTTCACGGATAAATCGGGCGGCGGTTAAACCGGCGAAGTTACCGCCCAAAACCAAAACGCGAGGTTTTTTTGTTGGTGTCATAATAATTTCCTCCCAATCTTAAATGAATATTTTTTTGTTTTAGAAAAATGCGGATTTCCCGCATTCATACTATCACAATTAAACATTATGGTGTGAACATGAATAATTCATGAAGGGAGGTTTTATTTTGAACCAGGGGAAGGCAGTAAATTTCATTACGGGATTGAAATCCTGTCATCTCCCGAAAGAATTTTACATATACCAGCCAAGCGTATGTCTATATTTGGGAAGCGGATGAATAATACCTATCCAACGACCGGATGAAATGCTCATTCTATGAGAATGAAGAGATTCCTAAGACTCATATTGACCATTATTCAACGGCAATTTGATGCGAAAGGCGCTTCCCTTTTCCATCTCGCTTTCCACTTCAATCTTTCCTTTATGCGATTCTACAATCAGCTTGCAGATGGAAAGACCCAGTCCGCTGCCGCCGGTGCGGCGGGCGCGGTCTTTCTGGACCCGGTAAAACCTCTCAAAAATATGCGGTATATCATCCCGGGGAATTCCCGGACCATTGTCTCGGATTTCCACGGTTGCCCATGGCCTGTGAAGATGCAGAGAAAGCCAGATTTTACCGTTCTCGGGTGTGTATTTTATCGCATTGTCAATAATATTGAAAAAGAGCTGGTAAAGCCGGTTCCGGTCGCCTCGTATCACCGTTTCCGGTATCTCGACAATCCGGATCTGCTGGGATTTGATTTCCGCAAGTATTTGGGCATCGGCAACCACATCCTGCAGCAACTCGTCCAGTTTGATGGTGCTGAACTCAAAATCCGCGTGATGAGTTTCTGTCTGCGATAGCATGAGAAGATTGCTGATGAGGTGATTCAGCCTGCTTATGGTCTCCACATCTTCAACCAGCTTTTCCTTTAAGTCCCATGACAATTCGGAATTATTCAGTTCCTCTTCCCAATGGGCCCGCAGCACTGCCAGCGGCGTTTTCAATTCGTGGGCGGCATCCGCCATAAACTGCAGCTGGCTGTCGAACGCCTGCTGTAATCGTTCCAGCAGCACATTGAGCACTTTTGAGAGCTGCCCCAGTTCATCCTCTGGATTAACAACTTTGATTCTCTCATTCAGGTTGGTTGAGCTGATGGCAGCGGCTTTGCGGGCGATATCATTCACCGGGTTCAGCGTCTGCCGCGTTAAAAAATATCCGCCGGTACCAATAAGCAATACCGCCGCAATGGTTCCGATAATCAGGATATTCAACAGGTTTTCCATGGATTCATTAATGCGCTCAATGGGAAGCCCCACCGTGACCCATCCGATTCTCCGGTTCTGGTAATACATTTGCCGGGAAATGACACGAAAAGTGATTTCGCCGTTTTCGTTGGCCCGCAAAAACGGGATGCTTTTGGGAATTTTTAAGGTAGGCGTGAATCCTTTTTTCGCTTCGGTTTTAGGTAATGGGATATCAAGAGAAATATTCTGCGTCATGGGAGAAGAAAATACCGGATTTCCTGCGGCGTTATAGACAATAAGATAATATTGAAGATAACGATTTATGTTCTCGGGAATATTATAGAGATCCTCGAATTCGTTGAAGAAAGGATCATAAGATCTTTCAATCGTTTCCGCAACGATATCCAATTCCTGATCCAGGGCGCGGTATAGCAGGTTTTTCATACCCCAATATGTTCCCAGGCTGAAGGCAAGGACAATAAGCAGCGTAACAATAAAGTACCAGAGAGTGAGTCGAATCCGGATTTTCATTATTCTTCCTTAATCATATACCCAACACCGCGAATGGTCTGGATCAGGTTTTTTTCGCGGTTATCATCGATTTTTTTCCTTAAGTTTTTAATATGAACGTCCACGAAATTTGTCATTGTAAACAGATCGAAATTATCACCCCATACATGTTCCGCAATGGACAACCGTGACAGCACCCGGTTTTTATTATATAACAGAAATTCGAGAATCGCGTACTCCTTGGGTGTCAGGTTCAGGTTTTTTCCCTGCCGGTGTACTTCATGGGTCTGGGTATTGATTTCCAAATCTTCAACCTTTATGACGGATGATTTTGCTTCGCTGGTTCTGCGCAGCAGAGATCTGACCCTTGCCAGCAACTCGGGGATGGCAAACGGCTTACCAAGATAATCATCGGCGCCGGCATCCAGACCCACAACCTTGTCTTCAATTCTGTTTTTGGCGGTGAGCATCAGCACCGGGACATCGGAGCCTTCCCGACGAATCTCCTTTAGGACTTCAATACCATTTAGTTTGGGAAGAAGAATGTCC
>JARRQT010000098.1:11475-16583 GCA_037381445.1 Calditrichia bacterium | reverse complement strand
TTTTGATCGTATTCTTCTTTCGGAATTTGGATCAGCTGGTTCTTTCTTTTTCCCTTTCCGGAAGAAATATTTTCCTTGAAATCGCCCGGAGAATTTTCATCAAAATTGTCCAGCGGAACTGCAGTAATTTTGCGAATGGGGTCCCTTAATTTAATGATACGGCTATATGACAATGTCATCTTCCTTACCCCGACCGGCAACAAATATTTCACCCTCATCTTCCAGTTGTTTGATCACTTCAATGATCCGGCGCTGTGCTTCTTCCACCTCTTTCAATCTGACCGGACCCATGAATTCCAGGTCTTCCTTCAGCAACTGGGCAGCGCGTTCAGACATATTTTTGAAGATCTTGGCCTTCACATTTTCATCTGCGGCCTTGAACGCCATGGAGAGGTCTTTCTTATCCACCTGCTTGAGGACTTTCTGAATTCCGCGGTCATCAATCAAAACAATATCTTCAAATACGAACATATTGCCTTTCACCTGCGAGGCCAGTTCGGGATCATTTTCTTCCAGATGATTTAAAATGCTCCGTTCGGTGAGCTTGTTGGATTTATTCAATATTTCGGCAAGTGCCTTGGTGCCCCCGGTCTTGCTCATATCCTCGGAAATCACGGCCTCCGCCAGTGAATCCACTACTTCTTCGATATCCCTGAGAAGGTGCGGGGAAATCTTGCCCAGCGTGGCAATCCGGTACGCCACATCAATCCGGAGTTCTTCGGGAAAATCGGCCAGCACTTCCGCCGTTTGATCGGGGCTCAGGTGTGAAAGTATCAGTGCAATGGTCTGGGGATGTTCCTTGATCAAAAAATTTACCAGCTGGCCCGAATCTGCTTTTTTCAGGCTGCTGAATCCCCGGACCTGTGTTGCTGCCCGGATTTTTTCAATCAGTTCTTTCGCTTCATTGATACCGAACGCTTTTTCAAGCACCGCCTGGGCGAAATCAAGTCCGCCTCTTGCCACATATTCCCTGGCCCGCAGGATCTTATAGAATTCGTCATTTACCTGGTTTATGGTGCGCGATTTCACCGAATCAAGTTCAGCGATTTCGACACTTACTCTTTCAATTTCCTTTGCATTCAAATGTTTAAAAATTTCAGCGGCTAATTCCTGGTCCAGCGATACCAGCAAAATTGCCGCTTTTTTGCGGCCGGGAATGACCTCAGCAGCGGGTGCGGCTACTGCTTTAACCGGAGCTTCCTCCATTTCATCCTCTTTCTTCTTCGTCTTCAATCATCCAAATCATCCATACCTTTATCAGCCTGGCTGCTTCTTCCGGATTTTCCTGAATGTAACATATCAGTTTGTCATTCAGGGGGTTTGAGGAATTAAAATTCTTAAAAAAATCCTCAGCCCATATAACCTCATTGTCAGTATCGTCATCGCTCATATTCTGCATTCCCGAACCCGGTCTTTTTAAAGCGCCCCCTTTCAGGGGAAATTCGGCGTATTTTCTGTTTTTTTGCAGCATTTTCATCTCGTTCTCTATTTCCTCAGTTCTTTTTTTGACGTAATAAAAAAGCGAACGCATAATAAGCATGGAAGCGATAATCGCCAGGAAGAGGAAAACCTTCTCAATCAGATTATACCAGTTATCCCAAAAGCGGGGCTTCTCGGTATCAAGGAATTCTTCTTCCATTGAAGGGGTGGAAAAATCAATATTGACAACTGAAACCTGGTCGCTGCGCTGCCGCTGGTATCCCACGGCAGTTTGCACCAGGTCTGTTAGTGTCTGCATTTCCTCTTCGCTGCGCGGAACATAATTCACCTGCTCGCTTCCGTCTTTTTGTTTCGATACCTGCTTCTTGTTATTTACCATCACCGCTACCGAAAGCCTGTTGATACCGCCAACACCTTCCACTACTTTTTGAACGGTCCTGTTAACTTCATAATTGGTCACGGTGCTGTTGCTTTTTTTAGCCGGCAGCCGTCCGCCGCTGCTATTGGAATCGGTGCCTGTCAGCGGCGTGCTTTCTTCCTGCAGTTCCTCGCTTCGAATCGCAGTGTTATCCGGATCATATTGCTCGATATTTTTTTCAACCTGGGTGAAATTCAAGTCCGCTGTCACCCGCACCACCGAATTGCCGGGGCCGACAACCTGGTCCAGCATTGACTGCGCCTTCTGAGAAAGATAACCCTCAACTTTCTTCGAAAAATCCAGTTGGGTAGCGCTGAGGGTTAGCATATCATCGGGATTTTCAGAATCGGAGAGTATCCGGCCCCGGGTATCGACGATGGTGATATTTTTCGGAACCAATCCCTCCACGCTGCTGGCAATCAAATGGCTTACCCCCTGGACCGCCATTTTAGAGGGGATGTTGTTCCCTTTTAATTTCAGAATTACCGAAGCCGATGTTTGTTTTTGATCTTCCTTGAACAGCGACTCCTTGGGAAGCACGATATGGACACGGGCTCTTTCCACCATATCAATTTGCTCAATAGTCCGCGACAGCTCGCCTTCCAGCGCCCGTCGGTAATTCACCTGCTGAATAAAATCGGTCATACCCAGGTTGGTTTTGTCAAATATTTCATAACCCACACTGCTGCTTTCCGGCAATCCCTCCTGTGCGAAAACAAGTCGCAGTTCATACACCTTGTCGGTGGGAACCATAATCGTGGTGCCCCCGGTTTCCAACTGATATTCAATTTTTTTCTCTTTCAGCTTTTCAAGGATTTTTCCGGCATCTTTCGGGGATAGATTTGCAAACAGCACTTCATAATTGGGTTTGGCCGTCCAGACCAAAACCAAAAGAATAAGCCCCAGGGCTGAGGCAAGGGTTATAAAAAGCGTTAGTTTTTGCTTGAGCGAGAGCCGTGTGAAGAAAGAACTGAATTGATCTCTGACCTGATTTGGTGTGTTCGCCATTTCGGACATCCCTGTTAACTATTCCTTAATTATTTTAGAGTTGCATCCGCATGATTTCCTGATAGGACTCCATTAGTTTATTGCGCATCTCCAGCAGCAATTCCAGACTGACGCGGGCTTCCTCTGCTGCAATAGTAACCTGGTGCAGATCGGTGACATCCCCTTTGAGAAACGATTCCGTCATTTCATCGGTTTGAATCTGGGAATCGTTCACATCCTGAAGAAATGATTTGAGGGTGCTTTGGAAACTTTCTCCTGTCTCCTGGCTCTGTTCATTCTGTTTCAGGATCTGGCCCAGAAGATCCTGGTTATTGTTTATTTTTTGAATCATAATCAGCCTCTCATATCGACAAATTTTCCTTTTTCAGCCTGCACATTATTCTGGCTTTCAGCATAGCGTTGAATCTCTTTGCGGGCACGGGGGTAGAGCTTCTCGAAAAACTGCTGTTCCTTTTTACTGAGCGTCAGTTGGTCCTGAATATTTTCGGGGATGTTTAATTTATAGGGTCTTTCCGGGCGAGCACTTTTCGGTACCGCCGCCTCTTCTGCTGCGGGTTTTTGATTGATCCGATTCAGACCGGGATTTTGGTAAACTTTATTTGTAGAATTATAGATTTTCATGCTTCACTCCTGAATTAAATTTCCAGAGCCGACTTTGCCATCTTCTTGGCGGCATCGATTGCCGACAAATTGGCTTCGTAGCTTCGCGATGCGCTTATCATATCGATCATTTCCGAAATCATATTCACATTCGGCAGGTAAACATATCCTTCTTCATCCGCATCGGGATGGTTGGGATCGTAAACTTTGGTAAGCTCCGATTGGTCTTCCTTGACTTCCGCCTCAACCTTTGCAGACCGGCTACCCGTGGAGAGCATACGAGGGGCACCGGATATGTGCGCCGGATTGCTGATGGCCAGTTTGTGCGATTTCCTCTCAAAAACAGTCCGGAAACTCTCATCATTTTTTTCTTTAATGACGGCGATTTTTCTCCGGTAAGGTCCGCCTTCTTCAGTGCGGGTGGTATTCGCGTTGGCAATATTTTCGGAAATAATATCCAATTTCCGCCGCTGGGCAGTCAGGCCGCTGGCACTGATGTTCAGTGATCCAAAGAGTTTATCGATGGGCATGATACACCTCTCCCTGTGATTTATTATTGATCAAATCTTCCTTTAATACTTGCGCGAATAAAGGCAAAATTCCGGTTCAGCAAGCGGCTTCCGTACATGAAACGGATTTCATTCTTCGCCTGGTCTACCATCTCGGTGTCGATATTGACATTATTGACACCGCTGTCAAGTGTTTCGGAGGGATCTTCCACAACCTCAACTTTTGCTTCCCGGAGGTTGTTTTTTCCTATGGGGAGATGATTCGGATTGGTTCGTTTGCCGCTCAGTTTTCCACCGAGTGCATTTTGAAGATGCTCTTCAAAATTAACCTCTTTGCGCCGGTATCCTTCTGTCTGGACATTTGCAATGTTCGAGGAAATTGTCTTTTGGCGGAGTGAATAGACATCCAGCCCTTTGCTCAACTTGGGGATAACGGTATTTTTTAGTATAAAATCCTTAATCATTTTGCCCTCCAAAATGTCACTAAATCTTTTTGCAACGATAATGCCATGAGTACCCAAATCCGTTTGACAAAGGCATAAGCCATTGAAATTATATATCATAGACTCTATCCGCGCCTGCATCTGATTGCCGGAATCAACGTCCGGTTGTTGAAAAACAAGCCAACTATTAGACGAAATTTCGGCAGAGGCGAAAATTGGTACTCAACATTCGCTTCAATTGAAGGCTTCCTAACCTGAATTTCAGGTTGAGGCACAAATTTCATGAACAGGCAAAATTTGAATTAATTTATCATTTTGATTAAATTAAGTCATTATATTTACCGAAGTTCGGAAGCTCGTTGAATTCGTTTTGACAATGCCGGGCAAAAAATTATTTTTTACGGAACGAATCGAACAGCCTGACGATAAACAATTTGCAGCGGCAGTTTTAAATAAAGTGGATTGTTGTACGTTACAATAAGACTACATGAAGAAGAATACCTGGGTTATATACTTTTTTGTCATCCTTTTCACTGCCATCCTCTCCATAAACCTGGTATGGCGGCTAACTCCGATCAAAGAGGAAATCAATAATTCAATTCGTGAGCGGTTAAGACCCTATTTGGGGGAGTCGTTTAACATGAACGACTTCTCGCTGGGGTTCGGTTATATTTCCTTTTATAACGTGAC
>JARRQT010000098.1:0-11412 GCA_037381445.1 Calditrichia bacterium | reverse complement strand
GGAAATGAGAGCTACCTGCTGCATTTGGATGAGATCCAGATCGGATACAGCATCCACAAACTGCTCCTGCATAAATTTGATCCGCTCCGGGTCATCGAGACGGTGACTTTCAAAAAGCCGCGGCTCTACCTTTTCACGGAGAAAAAGGATTCTTCCTCACAAACGTACAAAGATAAAAATGATGCGGCGGAAATTTTGAAAGGCCTGCAGCGGCTGGCTGAAATCGACCGCATTTTTATCAAGGACGGGCAAATTCTATGGGGTAATTCACAGGAAACCGCCGCCAATTTCGTTAACAACCTGGAAGGCTATCTTTTTGTGAATGGCGAGAAAAAAGCAACCGTCAATCTGGCGGGTATACCGTTTGGGGCTGCCACTCCGGATTTTAAAATGACGGGAGACATCAACCTCGAAGAGCGGTCCTGGGATATGAATATCGACATCAGCAACAGCCTTTTGAGAAATGGCCTCCCCTTTCTTAACAGCCACAGCTTTTCCATAAAAACCGCCGTCATGGATGGTAAACTCCATGCGTCCTGTCCCTCTTTTAATCTTCTGGATGCGAAGGTGGAAGGCACCCTGAAGGTGAGAGAAATGAATGGTCTGCTTTTCGATCAAAAGGTAAAAACCAACGATTTCGAAATTCATTTTGTGGATCAGAAGATGGAACTGTCGCCTGTATCCGGTCAGGTGGAAGAAGGCGGTTTTGTGCTGACCGGAAATCTGGGTACCATTTTTGATCCTGGTTTATATTTCTCCGTCGATTTCGATAATTACCCCGCAAAAAGAATCGCCATTTCCGCACCCATTCTTGAACTGCTGAATCAGGGGGAAATACAGGGACATCTCGATGTGAACGGACCCAAATCCGATATACGGATAATGGGTAAAATATACTCCTCAAAGCTCTACTATACCTTTGTTCCTTTCTACAGAACGAGCATGGAATTTACATTCGCCAATAAGATATGGACTTTTCATGACATTTATACCCACTCTATCGGACTGGATCACCACGGCACCGGCGAGATCGATTTCAACACTATGAAAATGACAATGAATATTTCCAGCGAACGTCATATCGCAACCAAAACGTTTCACATCCTCGACCTGCTAAACAATTCCGAAATGCAGTACTATACCACAATGGAGGGCGATTTCCCCACGCTGACATTTACGGGAATCGTTAAGAGCATTTTTCAACACGCCGCGGATTCCGTTCTTACGGCAGATATGTCCTATAAACTGGTAAAGGATCAAATCACCATTCAGGCAGAAAAATCTTCTCCGGCTGGGATCGAATTTCACGCCGACGTTTCCAATTTGTGGCAGGATCCGACCATTAATATTCTGGAACTGAAGAATTTGCCATTCCAATCTCTGAGCAGTCTTGCCGCCGTGCATTGGCTGTCAAAAAAATTTGAAACGGACTTCTATTTTGCAGGTCCCGTAAATTTTCCCAGCGTGAAGGCCGTATTTAATAGCCGTGCTTCCGGCAGCCATTTCTTCACATTCTCCGGCACCACAGTAAATCTGATCCGCCCCAGCCTCAAGTTCAACGGCAGATTCAATTTTGAGACGGTCCCCGAGCCTATTGCGGGAAAACTGGCGTTGGAGGATTCAGGAGATCATCTTGCAATAAAACTGACGATGCCCGGCATGGCAGACGGTTCCCTTTCGGTGGGATATGGCAATGAAGCACCATTTTCGGGACAGCTGCAGATCCAGAATTTGCCGGCCAGGCAATACCTGGGGAAAATCAATGAGTTGTATAAAGCCATCAATGAAGGTCAGTTGTCCGGAAAAGTCAATTTTTCCGGCACAACCGCAAAGCCGCTGATCGATTTTAATATTGAGGGTCATAATTTTATCATCAACAAGAATGGGTATTATTCGGCTAAATTTGCCGGACAATATAATAATGAGAATCTGTATTTTAAGCAGGCCTGGATAAACTATAACAATGTTCCCATTTTTAATGCAAGGTTCAAATGGAATCACAACACCGACCTTATCGATGCCCATTTCCAGGGTGAAAAAATTGAGAGCAATTTCCTAGCAACCACTTTGTTTAAGAATCCGAATCTGATCAGGGGCGGTCTTGGATATGATATCACCATGAAGGGATTATTTCAGCGCCCGACGGTCGAGGGAAGCATTTTCATGCAAAACGGCGTTTTCGGTGAACGCGGTTTCAGCCATTTGAATATCGTTTTTAAGGACTCCATTCCTTCTGCGTCAACACTATTTGATCTGGGCAGTCATGTCTTTAAAATATCTCAATTCTCTTATGTTGATCAGAAGGATTATTCGGTGGAAGCATACGGCCGGATGCCGGTCGATGCAAATGCCCCGATGGACATAGATCTCACTGTGCGGCAAAATATTCTTGCCGAAATCCCTTCCCTGCTAGATTATTTTCAGAATCCCGACTGTCTCGGCGATCTGCAGCTTCATATCACCGGCTCCCGAGGTAATCCCAAATTGAGCGCCGGACATCTGAAAATATATAATGGTTCGATGCAGTTTGCTTCGGTAATCCCCCCTTTAAAGGAATTGAAGGCCGATATTGAGTTAAAAGAAGGCGAATCCTTTATTCATATCAACGATCTGGAGGGAAAGATCGGCGGTCATTTCGTCAAAATTTATAACGTTCAGAAGGCTGCTTCGGATAGTAAGGAATTGCAGCCCTGGTATTTTGAAGACCTGGGTCTGAATTTTGGTGTTCTTGTTTTAGAGACGGAATCAAAAGGAATTCCCCTTTCAATTCCGGGCATGATGAATCCGGGAGATATCGGCTATTTCGCCACCGCCGGCAAAACCGATAACGAAGAATTTTATTTTTCGGGACCGGCTGACAGGCCAACGGTGCGAGGCAAGGTAACCCTTTACGACAGCCGTGTAACATTTCCGTTTTTACCCACGGAGATGGATTCCAGCGACACTGAAGAGAGCAAGGTCATTGACTTTTTGTGGAACATCAACTGGGATTTGACCGCAATCGCCGGCGTGGGAAACCGCTACTTTGTCGACATCCCGGCTGTGGTGGGCCAGGTGTATATGGACATCAATATCGACAATGTTTCAAAGGGATTGGATTTTACAGGCCGGCTGGTTGATGAAAGTTTCCGTGTTGAAGGAAATGTGGAATCGACGCGCGGCCGGGTGGAATATCTCGATATGAATTTCCGGGTCGACCGCTTTGGTGCCATTTTCAACCGCTTTGAGCTCTACCCTGAAGTTTACGGCAGGGCCTGGACAACGGTGAGGGATTCCACAAATTTTCCCAAAGATATTTATCTGGAGTTGTACACCATTGATCCCGAAACAAAGCAGGAGGTTTCCCGCGGGCGGTGGGAGGACTTTCGGTTCAAACTTGTATCCAGCGATCCGACGATCGGGGAGAGCCAGGAAAATGTTCTATCCTATCTGGGATATTCCATGGAAAATCTGGGCAACAAAGCGGGGAACGTCGGTCTTACCCTGACGGAGAATTATCTATTCCGCCCGCTGGTCCGCCCGCTGGAACGCAAACTGGAACGGGGATTAAGGCTTGATTACGTCAGGCTCCAGTCCAACATCACTTCCAATCTGATAAATTTTGGATTTCAGAACCGCTTCAAGTTTCTGCAGCAGCCAAATTTTTATTACCAGAACGTGAACAATAACTTCGATCCTGCGTTATTATTACTTCAAAGTTCTGAAATCACATTGGGGAAGTACTTGCTGAAGGATGTTTATCTCACCTATACCGGACAATTAATCTCACTCTATGATGAATCAAAATTAGGACTTAATCATAAATTGGGTTTGGAGTACAGATTACTGCGAAATCTTTTACTGGAATTTGAATATGATAAGTTTCAAATAAATCCCGAATTTTACAGCAGGAATGCATTAAATGACTTCAAAATACGGCTTCGGCATTCATTTAATTTTTGATTGCATAACAATGCGATAAGATTTAATTTCAAAAGTTTTAAATAAATTAGGTAAATTAAGATAACTCGAAAGTATTATGCGTATATTCAATCGATTCCTGGTTCCCATCATTTTTATCATGATGTTTTTATCACTTGGCTTTGCTCAAACACCCAAATTTAAGATTCACAGTATCCGCATTGAAGGGAATGTGAAAGCCGATTCATCGATCATCCAGTTAAATTCCGGCCTGAAGGTGGGAGAAGAGGTGACCAGCGATGATATTCAAAAAACGGTGAAAAATCTCTGGGCGCTCAAGTTGTTCTCGAACATCCAGATCCTGGTCGAAAAACAGACCTTCCAGGGGCTGGACCTGGTCATAAAACTCAAGGAATTCCCCAGACTTGAAGGCTGGGTAGTCAGCGGAAACAATAAGCTCAAAAAGTCCGAAGTGGACAAAGAGCTGCAGTTTTACAGGGGCATGGTACTGACGCCCTTCCGCATCTATAAAGCCAGGAAAAACCTGTTGAAAAAATATCAGGACGAAGGATACCTGCTGGCAGACGCAAAAATCGACACTGTTCATAACAAAGAAAATAATGTGCTTGCCGAAGTTAAAATAAACGAAGGCAAAAAGGTGCAGGTTAAAAGAATTCGCGTACTGGGCGCGAAATACTTATCAGAAAAAGACCTCAAGAAACAATTTAAGGGAATAAAAGAAGACCGCTGGTGGCGGAGCGCGGATTTCAATTCTAAAAAGTATCAGGATGACCTGGAAAAAGTCCTGGCATATGCCCGAAAAAAAGGATTCCGGGATGCGGAAATCGAACGGGATTCGCTTTACTACAGCCCCGACAAACGGGACATGTACGTAGATGTATATATTAATGAAGGCCAGCGCTATTATTTTGGCAATGTGACTTTTGAAGGTAATACGGTTTTTTCAAATTCTGAACTGCGTTCGCAGCTGCTGTTCCAGAAGGGGGATGTGTATAATCAGGAAGATTATGATAAAAGTATTCGCGAAAACATCCAGAACCTTTACTACAACCAAGGGTACCTTTTTGCGAATATCCAGCCCCGGGAAACCCCGACAGGCAAGGACACCGTGGACATCAACATCCGCATAAACGAAGGACATGTTGTCCGAATCAAGGAAATTAAAATTACCGGTAACACCAAGACGAATGAAAAGGTGGTCCGGCGCGAGCTCAAAATTTACCCGGGCGATACCTTCAACCGTGCCAAGTTGGAGAGAAGTGTCCGCGATGTCTGGATTCTGAACTACTTTGCCAATGTTGTCCCGGATGTCAAACTCATTGAAGGTGATGATAAACATGTGAACCTGGAAGTGAAGGTTGAGGAAAAATCCACGGATACAGCCAATATGTCTGCCGGATACAGTCAGCGGGATGGCATGATCGGCAGCGTGGGCCTCGCACTCAACAATTTCTCGCTGGCTCATCCTTTTTCCGGCGGTGACGGGCAGCGTCTGGCTTTCGACTGGTACTTCGGAAAATTCTACCGCTCTCTGTCGCTGAGCTTCACGGAACCCTGGATATTCAACACGCCTACCCTGGGCGGTTTCTCTCTGTTTAATACCCGGAGCGGCGGCGGATTCTATCCCTGGGACCGAACCGTAACAGGCGGATCGCTGCAGGCTGGCCGACGGTTCAGATGGCCGGATAACTATTTCCGGGGCGATTGGATCTTCCGGGTAGCACAAACCAAAATTTTCAATGTCCGCAATCCCGAGTTGCTGGCAAACTATGTGTTCTATGACAAGCCCACCACCCAGGTAAGCTTGACCCAGATCCTTCAGCGGGACAGCCGCAACCGGCCTGAATTCCCGACACAGGGATCTACCTACTCCCTGCTGACTCAACTTTCCGGGGGACCCCTTCAGGGACAGGAAGATTATATTAAAAATGTGCTGACCGTTGAATGGTATATTCCCGCACCTTATGGCTTTGTACTCTACACCCAGACAAAGCTAGGATTGATTCAGGGACTTTATAAGAACTACTATATAAATCCGGGTGATGTCTTTTATATGGGCGGCTCCGGCCTGAGCTTCTCCGAAGCATTGCGCGGTTATGACGACGGTACTGTTGGACCACAGAGCAGCAACGGTCAGCCTCTGGGCGGAAAATCAATGGCCAAGTTCACTGCAGAACTGCGCTTCCCCATTGCACCAAATCCAACGATTTACGGACTCTTTTTCATGGATAGCGGAAATGTATGGGAATCATTCGCTCAGACCAATATCCAGGACCTGCGCCGCGGGGTTGGATTCGGCGTGCGGCTGTTTATGCCTATGATCGGTATCATCGGTGTCGACTTCGGCTATGGCTTCGATCACTTCGATGCAAACGGCCTGCGCAAAGGGCAATGGAAAACACACTTCCAGTTCGGAAGATTCTAAAGTCATTATATCCTGAACGAAACAATCCCCCTGATTCAGAGATTTGTTTCGATTCAGTACTGAAAATGTTAAATTTAAGAAATATGAAATAAGTAACTAAAGCTCAGGAGGTTATAGTGAAAATTAAAAATTTGTTGTTGTTGACTGCCGTTTTCTCCGTTTTCATTTTTGCCGGATTTAGCAACAGTTATGCACAGGAAAAAATTCGTTACATTAATTCCCAGAGAATCCTTGCGGAATATCCTGCGGCGCAGGAAATTCAGAAAAAACTGGACGAGATTCGCTCAGGCTATGAAAGCGAATATAATAAAATGCTTCAGGATTACGACAATCTCCTCAAGGAAATTGAGAACCAGAGTTTGCTCCTGAGCCCCGAGAAAAAAGCCGAAAAGGAAAAACAAGCTCAGGAACTGAGCATGCAGATTGAAAAATACCGTTACGACAAACTGGGGCCACAGGGTGAATTCTATAAAAAGAACATGGAGTTGACCCAGCCTTTATATGACAAGATTGATCAGATCATTCAAAAAATCGGCGGACAGGAAGGCTACGATTATATTCTGGATGTCGTCCAGGGTGTGGTTCTTTTCGCCAAGCCTGAATATGACATCACCGATCAGGTTTTGGAAGAACTCAATAAATCCAAATAAATGTTTGGTTTGGCAAAAACAAAAAGCTGAAATGTCGAGATGCATTTCAGCTTTTTTTATATGCGAATGTAATATGCAGACACAGCTTTTGAGATTTGGTTTCACATTTTGGCAAAACATGGGGATAGCGAACTGAATGCTCCCCTTTTGGTTGAATATATCATGAAAAACAGATGAGGTTTGGAAATGCATGAATTTACGCTAAGCGCATTGGCGGAAAAAGTAGGAGGACAGGTTGAGGGAAATAGAGAGATCATCATTAAAGGGGCAGCGAAAATCGATTCAGCTTCAGCGGGAGACATCACCTTTTTGGCGAATCTCAGATACAGGGATGCTCTTTCCGGGACAAACGCCAGCGCGGTGATCGTGGATAAAAAAACCGAGATCAATCTCGACCTGCCGCTGATTCGGGTGGATGACGTCTATTTTGCTTTTCTGCAGATTTTCCTGCTCTTCCATCCCAAAAAGGAAATTATTGAGCCGGGCGTTCATGCCTCTGCGGTAATCCCGTCCAGCGTAAAAATGGGTGAATCTGTGGCAATCGGCGCCAATGTGGTGATCGGCAATAATTGCACGATTGGCAGCCGCACCAAGATACTGCCTGGCAGCGTCATTATGGATAACGTCAGAATCGGGGAAGACTGCCTGCTTTATCCGCTGGTTTCTATCCGCGAGGAATGTGAAATCGGAAACCGGGTTACCATTCACAACGGAGCGGTTATCGGGAGCGACGGATTCGGTTTTGCGCCGCACGGAAATGTGTACCACAAAATCCCCCAGGTGGGAAAGGTAATTCTGGAAGATGATGTGGAAATCGGAGCGAATTGCACCATTGATCGCGCCACAATGGGTGAGACAGTCATCCATAAAGGCGCCAAACTGGACAACCTGGTTCATATTGCCCATAACGTTGAAGTCGGTGAATCCACCGTAATGGCTGCCCAGGCGGGTATTTCCGGCTCCACTAAAATCGGCCACCATGTGATGGTCGGCGGGCAGGTTGGAACGGTAGGACACATTCAAATCGGGGATTATGCGCAGATCGGGGCCCAGTCCGGTGTCTCCAAAAGTGTTCCGGAAAAAGAGGTTGTATTCGGGTATCCGGCTCGGCCAATCATGCGCACAAAAAGGATTGAGGCCGTAATCAACCAACTGCCCGAATTATCAAAAAGAATAAAGCAGCTTGAAACGCAAATAGCAGAATTGAAAAAGAAGTAAAAGCAAATATTGAAATTAAGGATTGAAGGCAAAACTCAGAGACTTTTTGTGGTAGCGGGACAGCGAAACTCAAGAGAGGATTTTCATATTTGTGCTCCCAATTCGGATTCCAACTGAGCTTTTGACGGATCATCCATTTCTTGAAATATAAATCCAATTCTCTGATTTCATTTTACCTGCTATTTTATTAAATTAATGGTCTTTTATTTTGTAGTGCTGTTAATTGGTAAGTTTGAAGCTATCAGAGCAATTTTTCAGAAATGTATAAGCGGGCATTAATCATAGAAGGACAAACAATATAATGGACAAACAACAGCGAACAATCCAGAGGAGTTCATCATATACGGGGGCGGGTCTGCATACCAGTGCTTCTTCCACCATCACATTTCACCCCGCGCCGGAAGATCATGGAGTAATTTTTGTGCGCACAGATCTGGATCCAAAAATTGAAATTCCGGCCATCGTGGATTATGTCACGCCGGATAACGGGATTGACTCCCTTCGCGGCACCAATCTGCACAAAGACGGCATCACCATTTATACGGTGGAACATGTGCTGGCCGCCGTTGCAGGGCTGGAGATTGACAATTTACTGATAGAACTCAGTGCCGGCGAACCGCCTGTGGGCGACGGCAGTGCCATGCCGTATGTCAATCTGCTGCTGGAAGCGGGAATTATTGAACAAGAAGCTCCTAAAAACTATCTGGTGGTAGAAGAGTCTATTTATTTTCACGATGAGAAAAAGGGGATTGACCTGGTTGCGCTGCCGGTGAACGATTTCCGCATGACCGTGATGATCGATTACAAAAATCCTGCCCTGGGCAGCCAGCACTCGGGACTTTTCTCTCTGGAAAAAGAATTCATCACCGATTTCGCCCCTGCCCGTACTTTTTGTTTTCTGCACGAAGTGGAAATGCTGATCGACCAGAATCTGATTAAAGGCGGCACCCTGAATAATGCGGTAGTCATTTGTGACAAAGAATTAAATGAGATAAATGAAAAGAAGGTCCGTGAATCCCTCAATGTGAAAGGCGACGTCTTTGTGGGAGAAAACGGTATACTGAACAATGTTCAGCTGCGGTTCAAAAATGAACCCGCCCGGCATAAGGTTCTGGATCTGCTCGGCGATCTGTTTTTGGTTGGCGCCCCCATCAAGGGCCAGATCCTGGCTGGACGTCCGGGACATAAAAGCAATATCGAATTTGCCAAACGCCTTCGTTCGCTCTACGAAAAACAGCAATTGGCCCGCAAATATCAGGAGGTCGCCAGAAAAGGTGTGGTATTCGATTTGGAGGCGATCCAGCGCATCCTTCCCCACCGCTATCCGTTTTTGCTGGTGGACCGCATTACCGAATTTGAGGCCGGCAAGCGTATTGTCGGTCTGAAAAACGTGACCGGAAATGAGGAGTTTTTTCAGGGTCATTTTCCCGGTCACCCCATAATGCCCGGTGTTTTGATCATTGAAGGAATGGCGCAGACCGGCGGCATTATGCTACTGAATGCAGAGGAAAACCCGGCGGATAAACTCGTTTATTTCATGGGTCTGGACAATGTTCGTTTCAGAAAGCCTGTGCTTCCGGGTGCTCAGCTTATTTTTGAACTGGAACTCACCAAACGCCGCAGTACCAGCGTAAAGATGGCTGGAAAGGCTTTTGTGAATGGTGAACTGGTGGCCGAGGCGGAAATGATGGCGGCCATTATAGATCGTAATCGTTGATTCTTTTTTTAGACTGGAGGAAAAAGTGGTTAAAATTCATCCCTCTGCGATAGTTGATCCAGGCGCCCAACTGGGTGAGAATGTGGAAATCGGACCTTTTGTGGTTGTTCACGAAGATGTGATAGTGGGCGACAATTCCAGAATCGGAACCGGCACGGTTTGTGATACGGGAACCCGCATAGGAAATAATTGCAGTATCGGACATTATGCCGTTCTTGGCAATCCACCGCAGGATTTGAAATATGCCAATGAGAAAACTTATCTTGAAATTGGAGACGGGACGACAATCCGTGAATTTGTTACCCTTAACCGCGGCACCACATATCATTACAAAACCGTTATCGGAAAGAACTGTTTTATAATGACCTATGCCCACGTGGCGCATGACTGTATCGTCGGTGATAATGTCATCCTGGCAAATGCGGTAAATATGGGTGGCCATGTGGAGATTGACTCAAACGCCACCATTGGCGGCATGAGTGCAGTCCACCAGTTTGTGAAAATCGGTCAGCATGCCTTCATTGGAGGCGGACTTCGCGTCACCAAAGACGTGCCGCCGTTCATCAGAGCAATGGGAGAACCGCTGCGTTATGGCGGGACCAATTACATCGGTTTAACACGCAAAGGTTTCAGCAATGACGTTATTCTCGAAATTAAGCGGGCTTATAAACTCATCTATCAGAGCGCCTATACCATGGAGGAGGCCTCGCGGGCCATTGAAGAGAAACTGCATCCCTACGCAGAAGTGAAAAATATTGTAGATTTCATCAAAAGGAGTGACCGGGGACTGATTCGTGGATAATTTCAACAAAAAGGAATGGTATATCTGGCCCTGCCATCCTTATCCGGGCGCGTTCAATATGGGAACCGACCATTTTCTGGCCCGGCAAATGGGAAAGCTGCTGGACCGGCCGGTTCTTCGCTTCTTTACCTGGGAGCCGTACTGCGTGTCACTGGGATTTCACCAGAATCCTGCGGAAATTAATCATAAGCTCTGTTCTGTAAAAGGAATAGACCTGGTGAAAAGGCCAACAGGCGGACGGGCCATTTTACACGCTGAAGAGCTGACCTACAGCGTTATCTACCCTTTTCTAAGCATAGATGTCATGGATTTCTACCGAATGGTCCATATGCCCTTTGTAGCAGCGCTGCAGGATATCAAAGTACCTGCGGAATTCCAAGCGGTTCAGCCGGATTTTAAAAAATTTTATAAATCAGAAAACTCCGCAGTATGTTTTGCAGCCTCCGCACGGTACGAGGTAGAAGTCGAAGGTAAGAAACTCATCGGCAGCGCCCAGCGGATTTATGAAAGCTCTATTCTTCAGCACGGCTCCCTGCTGCTGGGCCCCTGCCATGAAAATCTGGCGGACCTGCTGGAAATTCCGGAGGAAAAACGAGCCCCTGTTCGCAGTTATGTGAAGAATCATACCGCATGGACCTGGCAATATGAAAAAAATGTCACGGCAGCGGAACTGGCGCTG
>JARRQT010000097.1:0-11470 GCA_037381445.1 Calditrichia bacterium | reverse complement strand
CTTGAAGGTGTTGGTGCGCAAATCAAAACGGTTGAGCCCTCCTTCCGTTGCCAGCCAGAGATATCCTTCTTTATCCCGGTATAAATCCCAAACGATATTATTGCTGATCGAATTGGCATATTTATCATATTGAAATATTTCAATTTTCTTTGAGTTTAAATTATATTTTAACAGGCCGGCCCCATAGGGTCGCCGCCCACGTTTTCATCCGCCGGATTAGCGCCGTGCCGGTAGTGCTCGAAAACGAGGGAAAGCTGCAGGTACCTGGAAAACCGTTTCCGCAGACGAAGAAATACATCATCCGAATTGGGCCCGATATAGTCACCCAGAATGGTGTCGTATTGTTTGTATTTATTGTAGTCCGCCACGGTGTGACTATAGACGTAAGGTTTTATGCGGGTATATTCCAGCAGAAAGTCAACATCCGGGATTGAGAACGGATTCACCGTAAAGAATCCACCCTGCCAGGCGAATTTATTCCCGTAAAAATCACTGCCTAGTTTGGTGGTGGTAATGTCATCGATAAACCACTCCCCGAATACTTTCAGGCCAGGGATTACCCGCCACTCCAGGTCCAGACCCAGTGTGCCGTTGTCCCGGTCTCCGTAATAGTGTTCCAGCGATTTAAAGAAAGTCACCGGATTGAGATAGCCGGGATCCAGGGAGCGGTTGCCGTAAACCACTGCTTCCGAAAAGCCAAGCTGCACTCCCCGGCCCATATCCAGTTCCAGACGATTGCCTGACCAGTAAACATTGACGGCCGGCTCGCTCTTCATGCTCTGCCGCATTCCCGGTGAGATATATTCGAGAAATGAAGTCAGGTGGGTGAATTTAAACCGCCAGTAGCGTATGGAAAGTTTTAGCTGATCGGCCACCGGTGCGTTGGTGGACAGCATTAAATTTCCGTTGTGTCCCACTCCCCATTGATTGTAGTCCCGGCCGTAAAGCACATATAGATATTTATAATTGAAAGTTACATAGGCCACGTTCTCATCGAAATCGAAACCGCCGTTGGCTCCGGGCGTGATATAGGGCCAGCGAGATTCCTGCAGCACCTCGAAGGGAATTCTCCGGTTTTCCCAGCGTCCGTCTACCGCATGATTATCGGTCAGGTTGAAATAAAATCCGATGTAGCTCCCCATGTTTCCCCGGAACAGAAAACCGTTGGCGATGCGGGACTGATCGAACTTCCCCTGAGTCTGATCGTATTTTTGCTCCCGGCTGGCATCCATCACCGGGTCCGCATAGAAATTGAATTCGCCGTGCCGGAAAGTCAAAGCATTGCGGTAGTTGGTGTAGAAGACATTATTGAAAAACCTGAGCGGTGTTTTTTGGAAAACGGTCTGCAGGCGGGGCTGCCAACGCTCCCGGATGGGCGACAGATGATAGGCCTTTAGCTCCTCTTCGTAATCGAAGCGCAGGGAATACAACTGCTGGCGGTCCGTCTGCGAAAATTTCTCCGGCTCCCCTACGTAGGTCTGCCAGGTTTCTGCGATATATTTCGCCATTTCCTCCCGGGTATATGGCCTGCTGCCGTTAAAAACACCATTGATAAAACCGCGCACCTCCCAGCGTTCCACGGCGTCATAGGCCCATGAAGACAGGGGAACGGACGTAGTTTGTGAATATAACTGAGCAAGCAAAATAAAAAGCAGCATAAAGACGAAACGGGGGGAAAATGAGATTCGCAAAAACTTAACTCCTGTAAATCATTCTTTCTGAATTCTATTAGTCGACCTGAATATATAATTGTTGAGCCAATAGCAGAAACTTATATTTCTCAAAGATTTTTATGAATTACCGCGCCGTGCCGGATGACCATTCTGACCGGATTCATGCCGTAGTGATAGGGAACGTAGCGGTAATTGGGGACATCCATCAGCACGATATCTGCCTTTTTGCCGGGTTCCAGGCTGCCCAGATCATGTTCCCTGGCAATGGCCCGGGCGCTGTTTAAGGTGGCGGCCCGAAGGGACTCGGCGGGAAGCATTTTCATCTGGGTGGCGGCAATGGAAAGGATCAGGTTCATGTTCTGGGTGAATGAACTGCCGGGATTGTAATCGGTGGCCAGCGCAACCGGCAGGCCGTGGTCAATCATTTTCCGGGCCGGCGCGTACCGGGATTTGCCCAGAAAGAATGCTGTCCCGGGAAGCAAAACCGGCACCACGCCGGCATTTTTCATAGCTTCGATTCCTTCATCGGAAACCATGAGCAGATGGTCCGCCGAGATGGCCCTTACTCTGGCGGCCAGCTCCGCACCGCCCAGGGGGCTCAGCTCATCGGCATGCAGCTTGGGAATAAGACCGTGATCTCTGGCAGCCAGCAATATTTTTTCGCTTTCCTCTATATCGAAGACATCCTTTTCAGTAAAGACATCGCAGAAAACCGCCAGTTTCTCTTCCGCCACCGCGGGAATCATCTCCTTGATAAGCAGTTCAATGTAGGCTTCCCGGCGATCGCGGTATTCATCGGGGACTTCATGGGCGCCCAGAAAGGTGGGCACAATGGTGACGGGCAGCAGCTGGCTGACTTTCTTGAGCACCCGCAGGCTCTTCAGCTCATCCTGCAGCGAAAGGCCGTATCCGCTCTTTGCCTCGATGGCGGTGGTGCCGTAAGCGATGAACTCCCGGATGCGCAGATAGGTCAGTTCCGCCAGCTCATCGAAGGAGGCATTGCGTAAAGCCCGTACACTGTTGCGGATGCCCCCGCCGGCCGCAGCAATCTCTTCATATGATTTGCCCTGTATGCGCATTTCGAATTCTTCTTCGCGGGTCTTGCAGAAGACCGGGTGGGTGTGGGGATCGACATAGCCCGGAAACGCCCAGCAATTTTCGCCGTCAATCTTCTCCGCATCGGGATATTGAGCCAACAATTTGCCTGTTTCAGCGATTTCCTTAATATTCTCGCCGTCAATCAGGATTGCGGCGTCTTCCCGGACATCCAGCGTTCCGAATTCCTGCCCGCCAAGGGGGGTAACAATCCCTTTAATGTGATGAAGAATTTTCATGTTTTTTTCCTGCGCCAGTCGAGATTAATCATTCCCTGTCATAAAAAACAAAGAATTATGGTGACGGTAATATTTTAAGGATTGGTCAAATCCCGAATAGCCTTTGATAATTTCCGGTAGCTTTTCTCCAGCGCTTCCGAGACAACCTTGGTTTCTCCGATAATCGGCATGAAGTTCGTATCGCCATTCCAGCGGGGAACAATATGAAAATGGACATGATCTTCCACGCCGGCTCCGGCAACCCTTCCCAGGTTCATGCCGATATTAAATCCGTGGGGCTGCATCACCTGTTCCAGCGCCTTTACCCCCATCTGTATCAGCTGCAGCAGTTCGGCATTTTCCTCCGTATCCAAATCGAGAATGTTCCCGCTGTGACGGTAGGGGACCACCATAAGATGCCCGTTATTGTACGGAAAACGGTTCATAATAATGAAAGCGCGTTCACCCCGGTAAAGTATCAGATTCTCCGTATCCGCTTTCTGGGTAATCCGGCTGCAGAATATGCATTGATCGGATTCGCCGTTTTTCGCACCCTCAATATATTCCATTCGCCACGGGGCCCACAAGGTATCCATGCGTCTTCCCCTTGTTTCCTTTAAGATTCTTCCGGTGAATTTAGCGAAAAACTTTGCAGGATACAAAGGATGTCCGAAAAAATTAATGCATTTTTTTAAGTACTGGAAAAAATACTGTGAGTGCTCAAAATA
The DNA here is from genome assembly GCA_037381445.1 of Calditrichia bacterium. Taxonomy (GTDB): domain Bacteria; phylum Calditrichota; class Calditrichia; order RBG-13-44-9; family RBG-13-44-9; genus JARRQT01. Next base: position 7,756 of record JARRQT010000097.1, on the reverse strand, counting down.
AAAAAGCCCCGCATCCGGGATGCAGGGCCTGAATAACATAAAAGAAATATCGTGTTATGCTTCTTCTTTTTCTTTTTTGGCTTGTTCGATGATTTTATTGGCCAGGTCCCCGGGCACTTCCTCATAGTGAGAGAATTTTTGTCTGAAAATTCCCCGTCCCTGGGTCATGGAGCGCAGGGTGGTGGAATATTTGTGAAGTTCGGCCAGCGGCACTTTGGCTTTAATAACCTGGAAATGGCCTTCCGCTTCCATGCCGGAAATCTTGCCGCGCTTGCTGGAAATATCACCCATGACATCGCCCATGTATTCTTCCGGGACCTTCACTTCGATATCGTAGATCGGCTCCAGCAGAACAGGTTTGGCCTGGGCGAAGGCATCCTTAAAAGCAGCCTTACCGGCAATCTGGAAGGCGATATCGCTGGAGTCCACCGGGTGCATTTTACCATCATAGAAATCAATCTTCAAATCCACCACGCGGTAACCGGCAATCACTCCCTCTTCGCAGGCAGCCATAACGCCCTTTTCAACCGAAGGCACATAGACACGGTCCACATTTTGCCCCACCAGAGAGTTCGTGAATTCCACTCCCTCTCCCCTGGATTTAGGTTCGATGCGCATCAGCACTTCCGCAAACTGCCCGGCGCCGCCGCTCTGTTTTTTATGGCGATACCGCGCATCGCCCTTGCCCTTAATGGTTTCCCGGTAGGGGATTTTGGGATCCTTTAAATTGACTTCCACCCCGAATTTTTGTTTGAGGCGCTCGATGATTATGTCAAGGTGCAGTTCTCCCAGACCGGAGATAATGGTCTGCTTCAGTTCCGGATCATATTTCACGATGAAGGTGGGATCTTCTTCATGCAGCGAATGCAAACCGCTGGAGATTTTGCTTTCATCGCCTTTGGATTTCGGCTCGACCGCCAGGCTGAACAAGGGGGTCGGGAAATCAATGGGCGGAATGGCAACCGGATTGTTCTTCTGGCACAGCGTATCGCTGGTATGGGTCCCTTTCAGTTTCACCAGGGCGCCGATATCACCGGCATGCAGACGATCCACATTCTGCTTGTTTTTTCCCGAGAGATCAAAAATCTGGCCGATGCGCTCGCTGTGGTTCTGTACGGAGTTAAAAACTTCTTCACCGCTCTCCAGTTTGCCGGAGAAAACACGGACCAGGGATAGTTCCCCCACGTGAGCCTCGGAAACCGTCTTGAAAATAAAGGCTGAAAGGGGCTCGCCGTCTACCGGCTTCAGTTCTTTTCCGTCCTCAAATTTAACAGTGGGTATTTCCACCGGCGCCGGGGAATAGTCAACGATAAAATCCAGCAGACTGCTCACTCCCACATTGTGAGTGGCGGAGGTAAGAAATACCGGGAACACCCGCCGGTTCAGGAATGCTTTTTTGAATCCGGAGCGAAATTCGTCATCAGTCAATTCACCCACCTCAAAGAATTTCTCCAGCAACTGGTCGTCGCTTTCCGCCACCGCTTCCACCAACTGTGTTTTCAGCTCCTGGGCTTTTCCCTGCAGGTTTGCGGGAATATCTTCCACGGTGGGTTTGCCCGAATGATCCTGCGGGTAGGTCAGCAGCTTCATTTTTAACACATCAACAATTTTAAAGAAATTTGCGCCGGTTTCCACCGGGTACTGGGTGAGCAGCAGGTGATTGCCGAACCGTTCCTTGAGAGAACCGACAATCTGATCGAAGTTGAGGTTGTCGCGGTCGAGTTTATTGATGATCAATGTCACGGGCTTCTGATATTTTTCCGCATATTCCCAGACCTGCTCCGTGCCGACTTCCACGCCCGAAGAAGCGGATATCATTAACAGCACATTCTCCACAACCCTCAGTCCGCTGACCACATCCCCGAAGAAATCACTGAACCCGGGGGTGTCGACGATGTTGATCTTGTTTTTGTTCCACTCGCCGTGCAGCAGGGAGGCGCTGATGGAAATCTGGCGTTCGATTTCGTCATCATTATAATCGGAAACCGTATTGCCCTGATCAATGGTCCCCAGACGGGTGGTCTGGCCCATTGTATAAAGAATCGCTTCGACCAGAGATGTTTTGCCGGCCCCGCCATGGGCTGCGACTCCAACGTTTCTAATGTTTTCACCTGTATACTCTTTCAACGGTGATCCTCCTTATCAATTATCAGTCATCAAGGTTTTACCATCGTGTTTTTTAAATACGAAAGTTCGAATATAATAAACGGTCTATGAACTGTCAAGCGCTTTGTCAAAGCCAAATCCGGAGGGATTTTTGAAGAAATTTTTGCTGAAAAATCGGGGGCGGAACATTCGGGATTTGTCCAAATTCTGAATAAATATTACACTTTCATTCCGCCTCCCAAGAACAAATCCTACCTTTTGCATTCATATGGGAAATTTCTTAAAATTGGACAACAAAGGAGGTGTCATGAATCGTTACGGAAGAGGAATGCTTTCGGGATTTTACCTGATCCTGCTGCTTCTGATTTCTTCACTTTTCGCCAAAAACCAGGTTTTATTTTATTCCCAGGCGCCGCTGCTTGCCGATGAAAACCTGAAATTATATGTCAAATCTCTTGGCCCGCAGCATCGCTTTTTGTCCCTGAACGGAACATACGATCTGTTCGGCGGAGCGAATGAGCAATCTATTGGCCGGGTGAGCATCCCCTCCGTATTTTATTCCAGGCAGGATTTTATCTTCCGTAAAACTTTTCAGATGGAAAAAGTTGTAAATGCCCACTATCGTCTTCATTTTGAAGGCCTCAACGGGCTCAGCGAAGTACGGCTCAACGACAAATTGCTGTTCAGCGGCAGCCGGAATTTTTTACCGCTATCGCTGGATGTCCCTGCTTCCTATTTGGAATCCCGGAACAATACCATTGAAATAAAAATCCGCTCCTGGAAAGGGCGGGATGCCCAGTTTCCCACCTGGATGCCGGTGAACCTTCCCCGGATCGATAACGGCATTAACCGTAGCGTTTTTATTGAAATTGCACCCGCGGTTTGTCTGAGGCAACCCACTGCGCACGCCGGATTCCGGGGCGATAGCCTGATGATATCCGGCAGCCTGAGAATTCAATCCATTGCCGATTTCAAGGGCGATTACAATATTGTTTTTCAGATTCTGGAAAAAGGCAAGGTATGGCGCTCGGTCCCGTATTACTTTGAAACGGATTCAACGCAGAATACGAAAGATATTAATTACAGCTTCACCGTTCCGGGATTGGAGCCGTGGTCTCCCCAGGCACCCCATGTTTACCGCCTTAAAATTGTTCTGAAACATAATAATAAGGAAGTCGATACGAATTATCTTCCCCTGAGCGTGCGGCAGGTGCAGGCAGATCATCAGAATATCAGACTGAATGGCAATCCCGTAAAGCTGGACGGCATCAATTATATCTACCAGGATGCCCGGGGAGTGGACCTGCTGAACAGGCGCCAGGTCTTGCAGGATCTGGAAAAAATCAAATCCCTGGGGTTCAATGCAATCCGGGTGGGATTTTATCCGCGATCGCCTCTATTCTACAGCCTCACCGATTCTTTAGGATTGGTGTGTTTTCAGGACCTGCCATTTCCCATGATGGACAGCGGTTTTTTAGCAGACAGCCTGAAACAGGATGCCGCGGTCAAGTACGTGCGTTCGTTTTTGGATCTGGTGAGCGGTCATCCCTCAGTGCTGGGTATCGGGCTCAGTGGTTTTTACGATCCGGATAATTTGGAGGGCAAAATGTTTTTGGAAAAGCTGAGTGATCTCATTTCACAGGAGAATCTGCAGCTTGTTTATTCGGGGACTTTCCTGCCGGAGCCAAAGGCGCCGGATTTTGCCGACCTCTGCTGTTTTGAAATACTCGACCGCAATCACCAGAAGACTTATCTGGATAAGATAATGAACCAGCTGCCCGGGCAAAAACCGGTCATCTTCTCGGCCATTTCCAAGGCCATTTCCTACCGGGTGGATTCCAGCGCCATTACCCACGATTTGCAGCAAATTACCGAATTGTACAGCCGCATAAACAGCAGCGAATGGAAAAGCAGGCTGGCGGGAGATTTTGTGCTCACCTATTCGGACTACTACCTTGAAACGCCTTCCCTGCAGGCCGGACCGCAAAATAAATTCCTGTTGAATACCGTGGGGATTTATGATCTGGACCGCAATCTGAAAAAAGACGCTGCCGCATTGTTGGCCAGCAAAAAGCGGATGATGCCAGCTGCACAGTTCGCTTCCGAAAAGAAAAATATCGGCACCTTTCTTTTTGTGATTGTGGGCCTGATCAATTTCCTGGTCTTTGTGGTGCTCTACCGCTCTATGATCGAGTTCCGCCATAACGTGCACCGTTCCATCCGCAGGCCCCACGGATTTTTTACCGATATACAGGAGCGCAGACTGATTCCGTATACGGAAAATCTGATTCTGCTGCTGATTCTGTCCGTGAACGGCGCGGTCATGACGGGAAGCATCCTTTATTTTTTCCGGAACAATTTCTACATGGATTATCTTCTCTCCCTGGTTTTTCCCGGAAACGGAATGAAGCTTCTGATCAGCTACATTATTTGGCGGCCTTTTTTACTGCTGCCCATCCTGACATTTGTTATCATAGCCACTTTCTTCCTGATGGCTGTGCCCATTCGCTTCGTGTCGTTTTTCCGGGAGCCGAAAATTCACAGCCGGCAGGCCATCGCCATCAGTATCTGGGCGGCAGCCCCTTTCCTGATTTCACTGCCTGTTGCCATGTTTTTCTATAACTTACTGCTTGTCTTGAATTCCTATTGGATTTTATTTGTTCTTCTATTATATTTTCATGTTTGGTACCTGCTGCGTTGGATAAATGGAACCCGCGTTATGACGGAAGTATCTTTTGCGCGGGTATTTCTATTTACAATCGCATTCTTGGGAATTATCGGCGGCGGATTTTATTATTATTTGCAAACTCAGGTGAATCTCTCCGCGCATCTTGTTTTTCTGCTTCACCTGTATCAGTCTTTAATCTAATAGAGGAATTGTAGCTGGCTGGATGTATTTATCGAAACTAGAAATTTTTGGATTTAAATCCTTTGCCCACAAAGTAAATTTTCAATTCAAAGATGGAGTCACTGCCGTTATCGGCCCCAACGGGTGCGGAAAGTCCAACATTGTGGATGCCATCCGCTGGGTGCTGGGTGAACAAAGGCCTTCCCTGCTGAGGCTGGACAGGATGGAGAATGTCATTTTCAACGGCACGGCGAGCCGCAAGCCGCTCAGTATGGCAGAGGTTTCCATGTATATTGAAAATACCAAAAATATACTTCCTTCCATTTACAGTGAGGTGAAAATTACCCGCCGGCTTTACCGGTCCGGCGACAGCGAGTACCTTCTGAACAACCGCCAGGTCCGTCTGAAGGATGTGATCGATCTTTTCACTGATACCGGCATGGGATCGGACGCCTATTCGGTGATTGAATTAAAAATGGTGGAGCAGATTCTGAGTGAAAATGCGGAGGAACGGCGACGTCTCTTTGAGGAAGCAGCGGGAATCAAAAAATACAAATTCCGCCGTAAATCGGCGCTGCGCAAACTGGAAACCACCGAGCAGGAGTTGGTCAGGCTGAACGACGTGATCTCGGAAGTCCAGAAAACAGTGAATTCACTCTCCCGGCAGGTGGGCAAAGCACGCCGCTACCATGAATTTAAGAATGAACTGAAACAAAAAGAGCTCTTCATCTATCAATTGAAGGTGCAGGGATACGAGCAGGAACTGGTTCCCCTGCGGGAAGAATACAGCCAGATACGGGAAACCCGGGAGCGTCTGGGGCGGGAAGTTAATCAGGGTGAGGCCGAACTCGAGAAATATCAACTGCAAGCCGTGGATCTGGAAGGCCGCTTTCGTGAAGTGTCCGGCAGGCTGAACACAGCGGATGAAAAAATTCGCGGGATTCAGCAGCAGGTGCAGCTCAACGATCAGAAAATTGAATCCCTAAAAGAGAACATTGAAAAGGCCAGGCGCGACATCGAAGCCCAAAATGCGCGGAGCGCTGATCTGGAACAACAACTGGAAGCCAACGGAAAGGAAAAAGCCGAGACCGAATCGCTGGCGGAAAAAAAGCAACTTGAATATACCGAAAAGGCAAACGCGCAGGTTGAAGCGGAGAGACGGCTGGAAAAAGTCCGCAAAAATTTCCAGCAATTCCGGGCTGAAAATGTGAATACCCTGAGCGAGATCAGCCGTCAGCGGGAAGAATACCAGCGCATCACCATTCAGAAAAACAATATTGTTCAACAAGCGGAAAGGCTGGCCGGCCTGAAAAAGAGCCTGAGCGAAGACCTGGAAAGCAAGCAGAAACAGCTCGACGAGCTGGAACAGGAACTGGAAGCCTCCCGGGAAGACGCCGGCCTGTATGAGAAAGAGCGGGAGCTGCTCCTGAAGCAAGTCACAGAATTGCAGGAGCGGCTGGAGCTGCTGGAGACCGAAAAGAACCAGTTGATCGGCAAAATTGAGAAGCTGAAGAGCCGTCAGGAATTCCTGCGAAATCTGATCGATAATTATGAGGGATTTTCCGAAAGCGTCCAGTACGTGATGTCCAATAAGAAGAATTTCAGCGGACTGGTCGATACCCTCGCCAACATGGTGGATACTACTGACGAATACCGGCCGGCCCTGGAAAGCTATCTGGAGGAGATCGCCAATTATCTGGTGGTGGAAGAAGTGGATACCGCCCAAAATATCCTTTCCGAAATCCGGAACCAGAAAAAAGGCCGCCTTACCCTGGTGCCGCTTTCCCTGTTGAATACCAGCCGGAACGGAAAACCGGACCTGAGTCAGCTCAACGGCGAGACAATTCCCTTAAAAAACGTGGTTCAATTCGACAGCCGCTTCGAACAGTTGTTCAATTTTCTTTTTGACCGGGTTATCCTGGTTGAGGACGTCAATTCGGCACTGGAATGGAGAAAGAAGTATCCCTCGATGAATTTTCTTACCAGGAATGGGGAACTGCTGGGGGATTGGGGCAATATTACCGGAGGGAATTCCCGGCAGAGCCTGAACCTCACCGGGCGGAAACATCAGTTTGAGAAGGTGGCTTCTGATCTTCGTTTATCCCAAAAACGGCAGGAAGAAATTGAAGCTGAATTAATCTCGATCCGGGAGAATACCGCGGAAAAGAAAGGCAAGGTGGAAGAGTTCGACCGCCTGTTAAAAGAGCAGCAGAAATCTCTCAATCAACTGGAGCAAAAGTTCAATCAGCATCAGTATGAGATACAAAGGTCCGCCGAAAGGTTAACCGAGACCGAACAGGAACTGGATTCACTGCAGCAGCAGATCGGTGAACTGGAGTCCCGTGAGAAGGCATTGCTTCCCGATGTTCAGGAAGCAGACCGCAAGCAACAGGCCTTTCAGGAAGAGGATTTGCGTCTGAACAGCGAGATGGAAGCGGCCGATCAGGAATACCGACGGCTTTCCCGCGAAGTCCAGCAACTGCAGATCGAATACCTGAATAAAAAGAACTATATCGGTGAGCTGGAACAGAAGGCCGAGTATATACGACAAACCATTTCCGAAATAGAAAAGGGTCTGGTCGCCAGCTCCCGGGAAATTGAAAATTATCAGGCGCAAATCGCACAGATAGAAAATGAGAGTGCCGGGCACCGCAGCCAGTTGGATGCGCTATATGAGGGCCGGGATGAAGTGGAGAAGGAAAAGCTGGAAGTGGAAAACAGCTACCAGAGTTTGAAATCGGTTATTGTGTCCAGGGAAGAAGATATCAAAAAGCTGCACCGCCGCTGGAATCAGGCCCTGGA
>JARRQT010000096.1:0-11481 GCA_037381445.1 Calditrichia bacterium | reverse complement strand
TATCAGGATGTTATTTCGAAATCTGAAATGAAGAAACTGGAAAATGATGGATACCCTTTTACTGAGGGATCGAAAGCAGAATCAAAATTAATGAAACGGATATTTGAACCTGTCCTGGTTACGGTGACAACCGCCGGGGTGGTTTATTTGTTTTATACTTTAAGGAGTGGTTCATAATGAAGAACAAAGTTTTATCTGTTACAGTATTATTCCTCATTTTAAGCATCGGATTAATAAGCTGTAGCCCCAAGGTAAATAAAAAAGAAATGGATGCTCAAACCTATTTCGAGTATGCCAAAAAACTGTTCGATAAGGGCAAATACCTGCAGGCAATCACTGAATTCAACGTGGTGGTTCTGAAATTCAGTGGCAGCCCGATAGTGGACGATGCCCAGTTTTACCTGGCGGAATCCCATTATAAAAACGATGAATATCTGATCGCGGTGGCGGAATATCAGAAACTGGTGGATGATTACCCTGAAAGCCCTTATGTGGAAGAGGCCTTCTACAAAATGGGACTGAGCTATTCGGAACTCTCCCAGCGTCCCGCCCTGGATCAGGAATATACCACCAAGGCGCTGCGCCAGCTTCAGAACTTTGTGGAAGCCTATCCCGATGGTAAATTCCGGCCCGAGGCCGAGAAGGCCATTGCCCGGCTTCGCGCGAAACTGGCCAGGAAGCAGTTGCTGGGGGGAGATGTCTACCGCAAAATGGGAATTTACGACTCAGCGATCATCTATTATGATATCATTCTGGATACATATTATGATACGCCGGTTGCCGAAAATGCCATGTTCTGGAAAGCCGCCTGCCAGTACAAACTGAATAAATACGATGAAGCCATTTCCAATTTCAGCGCCTTCCTGGAAAAGTATCCCAACAGCAAATACGCGGACAGGGCAAAATCGAATATCACGGAAATTCAGGAGAAGTTAAGCAAGTTGGATGTCACGCAGAGATAATTTGGTCCCGGAATATGAAAAAAATCGGTCTATTCGGCGGCACATTTGACCCGATCCACAATGGACATCTGATTATTGCGGAGTATCTGCGGGTCGAACTGGATCTGGAAGAGATCTGGTTTATCCCCGCCAGGATACATCCGCTGAAAAACAACACCGACATTACCTCTGCCGAAGACCGCCTGAACATGTTAAAGCTGGCAATCGATGGTGATCAGCACTTCCGCATCGATGATCTGGAATTGCGCCGGGAAGGCATTTCCTATACCATCGATACGATCGATGCGCTTCATGAAAATTACCGGCATCTCTCTCCTGAGTTTTATTTTTTCATCGGTATGGACAATGTCAACGAACTCCATCAGTGGAAAGAGCCCAAACAAATCCTGACAAAGAGCAAAGTGGTTGCTTTTGGCAGGCCGGGATTCACACCCCATGAAAAAGCGAAAGAATTTCTTCCCTACATTCGCTTCGTCCATGTGCCGCTGCTGGAGATTTCATCCACATTTGTACGTAAACGGATCAGGGAAGGGCTTTCCGTGCGCTACATTATCGCTGATTCGGTATTCAAATATATTCAAGAGAAACAATTGTATAGATAGGGCCGGAAAATAAACCTTGCAAAAAATTGCCGAACCGTTTAAATTCACAAAACTTATAAAAGATAAAAGACTGGAGGATGGATGAATTTCCAGGAGATTAAACAGCTCATTAAAGTCGTCGAAAAAAGCGATATCGGGGAGATTGAGATTGTTGAGGAGGGCAGCAAGGTAAGAATCACGAAAAACCGCAACTATGATCAGCCTCCAGTGAATGCCGGTGATAATACGGGGGGAACGCCACAGATTGTGATGCAGCCGCCCCAGCCTTCAATGGTCCCGGGACAGCCTGCACCGGCTGTGGAGGCCACCGAACCGCAATTGAAGGAGAATACCGTGGAGGTCAAATCCCCCATGGTGGGCACTTTTTACCGCTCGCCGGCCCCGGATGCCGATCCTTATGTGCAGGTGGGCGACACCATAAAGGTAGGCCAGACGCTGTGCATTATTGAAGCCATGAAGCTGATGAACGAAATTCAATCGGAAGTCAGCGGCAAAATCGTCAAAATTATGGTTGAGAATGCCCAGCCGGTCGAATACGATCATGTGCTGTTTCTCATTGAAAAAAATTAGAACCTTATACTTTAGAGAGGAAATTTCGCTTGTTCAACAAGGTATTGATTGCCAACAGGGGAGAGATTGCAATCCGGGTTATCCGGGCCTGCAAAGAACTGGGCATAAAAACCGTTGCGGTCTATTCGACCACGGATGAAAATGCGCTGCATGCGGTTTTCGCCGACGAGGCGGTTTGCATTGGACCTCCCCAGAGTCATCAAAGCTATTTAAACATTACCCGCATTATATCGGCCGCCGAGATTACCGGGGCCGACGCCATCCACCCCGGATATGGTTTTCTGGCTGAGAACGCCGAGTTTGCCGAGATGTGCAATTCCAGCGATCTGGTATTCATCGGGCCATCTCCGGATGTGATTCGCAAAATGGGCGATAAAGCCGAGGCTAAGAAGGCAATGAAGGCTGCCGGTGTGCCGGTGGTTCCCGGCAGTGAAGGCGTGGTTGCCAATGAAGCAGCCGCACGGCAGATAGCCAATGAAATGGGATACCCGGTTATGCTGAAAGCGGTGGCCGGCGGCGGGGGCAAAGGCATGCGCATCGTGCGCGCTGAGGAAAATCTGGAGAGCAATTTCATGATGGCCAGAGCAGAAGCCGAGGCCGCTTTCGGAAACGCAGGGCTTTATATTGAAAAATATATCGAATCGCCGAGGCACATTGAGATACAGTTGCTGGGAGATCAGCACGGCAACATGTTTTATTTTGGCGAACGTGAATGCTCCATTCAGCGCCGCCACCAGAAGTTGCTTGAGGAATCGCCTTCTCCGATCATCAATGACCAAATGCGCAAAGAGATGGGGGAGAGGGCTGCGAAGGGCGCGCTTCACGTAGGATATTACAGCACCGGTACCATTGAATTTCTGGTCGACAAAGATCTCAATTACTATTTTATGGAAATGAACACCCGTATTCAGGTCGAGCATCCGGTCACGGAGATGGTGTATAATGTAGACCTCATTAAAGAACAGATCAGGGTTGCCAACGGGGAAAAACTTAAGTTCAAGCAGTCGAATATTAAGCCGCTCGGGCATGCCATCGAGTGCCGGATAAATGCCGAGGACCCGTCCAATAATTTTATTCCGTCGCCCGGGGCGGTGACTTCCTTATACCAGCCGGGCGGACCGGGCACCCGCATCGACAGTCATATGTATGCCTCTTACAGCATCCCGCCCTATTATGATTCATTGATTGCCAAACTCATTGTTCACGGCCGCGACCGAAAAGAAGCCATCAGCCGGCTGCGCCGCTCCCTCGATGAATTTGTAGTGGAAGGCATCAAGACAACCATTCCCTTTCATCAATATGTCATAGAAACGCCTGAATTCCAGGAAGGGAATTTTGATACAAACTTTATTGAGAAAATATATAATAAACAAACTATTGAAATCTGATTGGAGGACGACATGCAGATACCTGAAAAACTCAAGTACACGAAAGATCATGAATGGGCGAAAGTGGAAGATGACGTTGTGACGATTGGTATAACCGATTATGCGCAGGGTGAACTGGGCGATGTGGTTTATGTGGAATTGCCGGAGGTGGGCTCTACCACGACCCAGGGAGAAAGCTTCGGCACCATCGAAGCTGTGAAAGCGGTTTCGGACCTCTTCGCGCCTGTTTCCGGCGAAGTTTTGGAAGTGAACGATAAACTGACCGACGAGCCGGAAACCATCAATAAAGATGCATACGGCGCAGGCTGGATTATCAAAATCAAAATGTCGGACAAATCGGAACTGGACAATCTGCTGGATAAAGCCGCCTACGAAGAACTGATTTAGCTCCGGCAAGCCACCTGGTAAAACAAGAGAAATTAGAATATTGAGGAAATTATGGCTTTTATTGCGAATTCCGATAAAGATCGTCAGGCGATGCTGGATGCCATTGGAGTGAAAGATTTTGAAGCACTTATTGATTATATCCCAAAATCGTTGCGGGTGCAGGGGGAGCTGAATCTTCCCGAAGCCCTGAGTGAATATGAGATCACCCGCAAGATGGAAGAGCTGGGTTCAAAAAACCGGACTGGCATCAGTTTCCTGGGAGGCGGGGCCTATGACCATTATATTCCCTCCGTGGTCCGGCACATTTTATGGCGTTCCGAATTTTACACCGCTTACACGCCTTACCAGGCGGAAGTCAGCCAGGGGACGCTGCAGTCCATTTATGAATATCAGACCATAATCTGCCGTCTCACTGGGATGGATGTGGCCAATGCATCCATGTATGACGGCGGTTCGGCGCTTGCGGAAGCCGCCCTGATGGCAGTCAGCCAAACGGGCAGAAAGCGTATCCTGGTGCCGGAAAATATCAATCCCTTTTATTTTGACATTATCCGAACTTATACGAGGGACCAGGAAATTGAAATTGTTCCGGTTCCCCATAAAGATGGTGTGGTTGATCACAACAAAATGATGTTACTTATTGATGATAGCATCGCGGCTGTCATCCTGCAGAATCCCAATTATTACGGGCTGCTGGAAAAGTCCGACGGCCTGGCGGAAAAAATTCATGAAAGCGGCGCCATTTTTATTCAGTTTATCGATCCCGTTTCATTGGGCATTCTGAAAACCCCCGCGGAATCCGGGGCTGATATTGTGGTCAGTGAAGGGCAGCCGTTCGGCAACGCGCTGAATTACGGCGGTCCCTACCTGGGCATTTTTGCCGCGAAAAAATCCCTGATCCGTAAAATGCCAGGCCGGATTGTGGCCATGAGCAACGATGTGGAAGACCGCCGGGCGTTTGTTACGACCCTGCAGACCCGCGAGCAGCATATCCGCCGGGAAAAAGCGACCAGCAACATCTGCACAAATTCGCAGTTATGTGCGCTGGCTGCGCTGGTTTACGCCTCCCTGCTGGGCCAGAGCGGTATTCGGAAGGCCGCAGAACTGACCGTGCAGAAAAGTCATTATCTGGCGCAGAAAATTTCTGCTATCGATGGATTCCGCCTCAAATTCCCCGGTCCTTTCTTCAAGGAATTTGTGGTGGAGACGCCCGTACCCGCAAAGCAGATTATCGATAAATTACTCCGGAAGAATATTTTTGCTGGTATCGATCTCTCCGAAGTGGAAATGGGCAGCGGTTTGCTTATTGCGGTTACCGAAAAACGGACCAGAGCGGAAATGGATGCGTTTCTGCGGGAATTATCAGAATTGAAATAACAGGAATTATTTTTATAATGGCAAAGATTCTTTTAGTGGATGACAACGAAGATATGCTCGATACCCTGGAACACCTGTTCCGTTTTTATGAGTTCGAGGTTGCCCGGGCGGTCAACGGAAAAGAGGGGATTGAGGTTGCGGAAAAGGAGAAACCGGACCTGATTATTCTTGATGCCCTCATGCCGGTGATGAACGGGTTTGATGCCTGCAAAGCACTGAAAGACGGAGCGAAGACCAGGGATATTCCGATCATATTTTTGTCCGCCAACTATGTGGAAGATGAACACCGCGTACTGGGGATCGAACTTGGCGCGGACGATTATATGCTGAAACCCTTCAACGCCAAAGAGTTGATCGCAAAATCGAAATCTTTGCTGCATAAAAAGAATCTGATCGAACAATTGCGCCAGGATAATCAGCTGCTGGTGGAGGAACACAAAAACGTTTTCAAGGAGCTTGAAAACCTGCGCAAAATGAAAAGTGATCTGGAGGCGGGGCAGATAACGGATTCGTTGACCGGCCTGTATAATAAGTCCTTTCTTCCCAGACGGTTTGATGAAGAGTGCTCTCTCGCCAAACGCTATCGCAATCCCATTTCGCTGGTGGCCATCGACGTGGATTTTTTCCACAAAATCAATGATGTATTCGGTGAACAGACCGGCGATTACATTCTGATGCGCATCGCCAACGTGATTCTGAATAATACGCGTCACACCGATGTGGTTTTCCGTACCGATAACAACCGTTTTATCGTGATTCTTCCCCATACCGACGAAACCGGCGCTTTCTACGAAGCGGAAAGGATCCGTTCGGCGGTTGACCAGACCACCTTTTTTGATCAGGATTTTTATGAATTAAAAAAATTGTCGCCAAAAAGAAAGCAGGATTATCAGCATATCACGGTCAGTGTCGGCATTCTGGAGATCAACCTGGACGTTGAAGCTGAAAATGAAGATACTATTCAGAAAGCGGAGAAGGCTTTGACCTTTGCGAAAATGAATGGCAGGAATCAGACGGCCCGGTATTCCAGAATAGAAAAAGAATAAATACTGAAGGTGCAAGAATGTACAAGAATTTAATATTTGAATTAGATCGGCAAAAAATAGACAAAAATTATCTTCCCGCCTGCGATGTGGAAGAGAAACCTGTTTCGGAATTAATTCCCGAAGAATATCTGCGGAGCACTGCTCCCGATCTCCCTGAAGTCGGAGAGAATGAAGTAGTGCGTCATTTTGTAAACCTTTCCAATTTGAATCACAATGTGGATAAAGGTTTTTATCCCCTGGGATCTTGCACCATGAAATATAATCCCAAGGTGAACGAAGACATGACCTCGCTGCCCGCCTTTGCGGGACTGCATCCCATGCAACCGGTGGAGAGCGTGCAGGGCGCCCTGCAGCTGATGTATGAACTGCAGGAAATGCTGAAGGAAATTGCCGGTATGCCGGGGATTACACTGCAGCCCGCCGCCGGGGCCCATGGCGAACTGACCGGCTGTATGATGATCCGCAAGTACCACCTCAGCCGGGGCGAAAACCGCACCAAAATGCTGGTGCCCGATTCCGCTCACGGCACCAATCCGGCATCTGTCGCGATCGCGGGAATGCACTCGGTTTCCGTAAAAAGCACCGAGGACGGCCTGGTGGATATCGAGGACCTGAAATCGAAGCTGGACGACAACGTGGCCGGCATCATGCTGACCAATCCCAGCACCCTGGGGATTTTTGAACGCCGCGTGGACCAGATTCAGAAACTGGTCCATGAGGCCGGCGGCTTGATGTACATGGACGGCGCCAATTTAAACGCCCTGCTCGGCATTGTCCGTCCCGGCGATATGGGATTTGACGTACTGCACATCAATCTTCACAAGACCTTTGCGGTGCCCCACGGCGGGGGCGGTCCGGGCTCAGGGCCCGTAACGGTAAGTGAAAAACTGACAGACTTCCTGCCGGTGCCGGTTGTGAACATGAAAGACGGAAAATACTTCCTGGACAGCGGCATCCCCAATTCCATCGGCCGGATGATTACATTCTACGGAAATTTTGCGGCCCTGCTGCGGGCTTATGTTTACATCAGCATGCACGGCAGTACCGGACTGAAAGACATCAGCAAAAATGCCATCATTAATGCAAATTACCTGCTAAGCCGTCTGGAAAATGTGCTCTCTCTGCCTTATAAAACGCGGCCCATGCATGAGTTTGTCCTCAGCGGCGAACCGCTGGTCAGGTCCCATGGCGTGAAATCCATGGACATTGCCAAGCGTTTACTGGATTTTGGCGTGCACGCGCCCACGGTTTATTTCCCTCTCATTGTAAAAGAAGCGCTCATGATTGAACCGACGGAATCGGAGAGCAAGCAAATGCTTGACATCTTCGCCGATATTTTCATAGAAACAGTAGAGGAAGCAAAAGCCGATCCCGAGAAAATTCATCAGGCACCGTTCACCACCCCGGTCAGACGGGTGGATGAATTGCGGGCCAACCGGGAGCTGAATGTTTGTTTCCAGTGTGAATAAATGAAAACACAAAAAATCGGTAATCAATGGCTGAAAAGAACAAAATCCTGATTGTGGACGACAATCCGCACGTTTTGAAATTATTGAAAATAAGCCTTGAGAGAGCCGGATACGACGTTTCCACCGCGGAGGATGGAGATCAGGGATTGGACAGGGCTCTGGAGATTCAACCAGATCTGATCATCAGCGATGTAATGATGCCCCATACAGACGGTATCGAATTTTGCTGGATGGTGCGCGAAAACAGCAATATTCCGCTGGTTCCCTTCATATTTCTGACCAGTCTGGAAGACCGGGAAATGGAAATCCGGGGATTTCGCGCCGGCGCGGATGAGTATCTGGTAAAACCGGTGGACCGCAACATTCTGCTGGAAAAGGTGGAAAATCTGCTGACCCGTGCCAGACGCGTCCGAGCCATCGATAATGAAAATGTCTCACAGATGAAGGGTTTCGAAGGAAACCTGGCCGATCTCTCCCTGACAGAAGTCATTCAATTACTGAATCTCAACAAGCGGCGCGGCACTTTGAATATCATCGCGGATGAAAATGGCAAAATTGTTTTCAAGGACGGCGAGATGATTTTTGCTCAAACCGGGAATCGCGAGGGGATCGATGCCGTAAACCGGCTGGTTGCCATTAAAAGCGGCGTCTTTAAGTTTGAACCCCAGATGGAAAAGATCGTACCCAACATACAGGGTTCTACAATGAATATCTTACTGGAAGCACTGCGCCTGATGGACGAAGCGAACCTGGGCGCTCAGGAAAAATAATTGTGCATATTTTTTCTTTTTCTTATCCGATCAATATTCTGCCGGAAAGCTTTGCGATTTCCCGGAAATTGAACCGGTTTCTTTTTTGCGCCGGAAATGTTATCTGGTTCTTTCTTATCAAATTCACCACTACGTCAAGAATTTCCGGCATTTCCGGACCCGCAACTATTTTCCCTGAAATACAGCACATGCTTCCATTATAAGTATGATATAGATCTGCAAAGTTCATGTTAACCATTTTTTAAAGGAGGTCTTAGAATGAAAAGGTTAAATTTCCTGCTGATCCTGCTGACATTCGGCATGATTTCCCTGGGCCATGCATATCCGGGGAAAATCATAAAAACAATAAAAGCACCTTACTCGTTTTCCACCGGCCTGACCTATGACGGTCAGAATCTGTGGGTGGCCGATTACAAGGCGGACAAGCTCGTATGCGTCAATCCCGCTTCGGGCAAAATTGTCCGGGAAATTCCGTCGCCCGGTTTCTGGCCCATGGGACTGGCCTGGGATGGAAAATACCTGTGGAATCTCGATGCGAAACAGAACAAAATATTTAAAGTCGATCCGCAGGACGGGACAATTATGGCGGCTATTGATGCGCCCACCTCCACTGCGGAAGGTTTGACCTGGGACGGCCAGACCCTGTGGGTCAGCGATCCCCGGGGAAAAGAAATCATGAAAATTGATTTGAGCGACGGTACCGCGGTGAAGACCTTTACCGCCCCGGCAAATTACGCGCAGGGACTGACCTTCGACGGCACCTACCTTTGGTGCGCTGACCGCCTGATGGATGAAATATACATGGTCGACCCGAAAAACGGAGAAGTCATCATCGTTACCAAATCCGCCGGACCTTATCCACGGGGAATGGCCTGGGACGGCAAATATCTCTGGAATGTGGATTTCGAAAAAAATGAAATTTATCAGCTGGTCCGCCAGGATGACGATTTATACCGTCTCGATAATCAGCGGGACGCGCAGATAACCTTTACGCACGAAGTGAAGGTTTATGGGCAGGGGGAATTGAAGAATCTGGATGTTTACATAGCCGTGCCGGATAACCTTTCCCAGCAGAAAATCCGGTCCGTGGATTTTGTTCCCAACAACTATTCAACCGTGAAAGACAAATGGAATCAGTCCTTTGCCCATTTCAATAAGAAGAATATCCCTTCCGAGGCGAATATTCAGTCAAAGATGATTGTCAAAGCGCAGATTTCCGATATCGGCTATTTTATCTTCCCGGATCGTTGCGGGACGCTGAGCGATATTCCTGCCGATATCCGGAAAACCTACACCGCCAACGGCAGCAAATATCTTCTGGATGATCCTTTCATTCAGGAGACCGCGAAGAAGCTGGCCGGCAGCGAAACGAATCCCTACTGGATCGCGCGCCACGTGTTCGACTACGTCCGCAATACGCTGGAATACAAACTGGAGGGAGGCTGGAATGTAGCGCCGGTCGTGCTCGAGCGCGGAACCGGTTCCTGTTCGGAATACACCTTCAGTTTCATTGCCCTGTGCCGGGCGGCCGGCGTTCCGGCCCGTTATGTGGGAAGTATTGTGGTAAGAGGCGATGATGCCAGCATGGATGATGTTTTTCACCGCTGGCCGGAAGTGTATCTTCCCAATTACGGCTGGATTCCCATGGATCCGCAGGGCGGGGACAAGCCGCTGCCCAGAGACCGCGCCATGAACATCGGTCATCTGTCAAACCGTTTCCTCATCACTACGCAGGGCGGCGGCGATTCCCGGTATATGGGGTGGTATTACAATTCCTATGAAACCTACCAGGCCGATCCCCAATTGCTCATTAACATCGAGAGTTTCGGGGAATGGGAACCATTGGGCGGCAAATAGGCATTTAAATGAAGTGCTGTATTGTAAATAGTGGCTCTTCGTCAAAATGTTCGCGGAGGTGAAATTTGGGAAATAAAACGTATTCCGTTGTCATTGCCGGCGCCGGTGGGATCGGCCGGGCGGCCGGATTGCTGTTGAGAGAACTGGGTGATTTTGAGGTGAATATTTCCATCGGGGATGCTGTTGAACCGGCGGCGAAGCAGGCTGCAGAATGGATCCGGCAAGATTCGTTGCGTCCCGGCAAAGTGATTTCCTTCGCCATGCCCAAAACCGGATCCAATGCCGAATTTGACGGACTCCTTGCCGGGGCGGATATCGTGCTGGACTGTCTTCCCGGAAACCAGGCGCCCAGGATCGCTGCGCTGGCAAAACAATTCAATCTGCATTATGCGAATCTGACGGAATATGTCAAGGAAACCAACCAGGTGATGGAGATCGCCTCCGGTGCGGAAAAGGGATTCATCCTGCAGACGGGACTGGCTCCCGGATTTGTCAATGTGCTGGTCAACGGGCTTTTCCAGCAATTCTGCCGCGAAAATAAGGTGGAGCAGGTGGAAGCGGTCAGCATGAAGGTGGGTGCGCTGACCCAGAATTCATACCCGCCCCACTATTACGGATTTACCTGGAGCCCGGTGGGAGTCGCCACGCTGTATGTAAAACCGGCCAGGGTCATCAGGGATTTTCAGCCAGTCGCGCGGGCCTCGCTCACCGAGAGATCGGAAATAATCATCGAAGGGATCCAGTTCGAAGAAGACCTGACCTCCGGCGGGGCCGCCGATCTGCCGGACGCGCTGGCCGGAAAGACCCGGCGACTGGACTATAAAACGCTTCGCTATGCCGGACACTACGCCTGGATTGACAGTGTGCTGCGGGAAATTCCCCACGGCGAGGACCTGGTGAAAAGGCTGCAGGAAAAGATGGAGGAGCATATTCCCCTGGTTGAGGAAGACCTGGTAGTCATCTATACTTCGGTCTTGGGCAGGGACCGGTTCAGCAAGCTGAGATTGAGCGAGAAATCTTATTTGATCAAGCCTGTTCAGATCGGAAAGAAGC
>JARRQT010000095.1:0-11627 GCA_037381445.1 Calditrichia bacterium | reverse complement strand
CTGAAAACCAGTTGGAAAACCGGATAACATTTCCGGTCCACCTGCAAACCAAAACGACCGTTGAATTTTAAAACTATTTTGGAAAAAAACCAACAAAATTTAACAATTTAACCTCGGGCAATTAGCCCGGCGATATTGGCAGAGCGCATGGATTAAAGAAAAGTCCCGGATAATGCAGTGTGGAATGAATGTTGATGTGTTTTGCATAACCTCAAGGAGCTTGGCACCTTTCGGAAATTGTCGCCTGCGCCGGGAAAAGCAGGAATCTTTATCTGCTGCTTGTCAATGGGTGAAAATTTATTTAAGTTCAAAAAAAGGCAGATACAACCTCACAGGGAGCATCTTCCGGTGGATATTAAAAAATATTTAAACCGTACGCTGCTGATTACCGGCACTGTGGTGGCCTTTGGCCTGCTCCTGTTTCTATTTCTGTCTCTTATGCTGGGAGTCAAGGGTCCGGATTCTGAAAAAACCACCCGCATTTATTTTGTTGATAACATCTCCAATGCGCACCAGAATCTGATCCGCCGCTTCAATGAAGATTACAGAGGCCGAATCGAGGTCGTGCCGGTAAATCTGCCGTTTACCAAATTCAGCACGAATGAACGCAAAGAGTTGATTGCCCGTGCCCTGCGCAGCAAGAACGACCGGATCGATGTATTTACAGTAGATATCATCTGGGTTCCGCGGTTTGCCAAATGGGCCTTTGCTTCCCCCGAATACGCCCGTCTGGCCCGCAGCGGGAAGGTGCTGAAATATGCCCTGCAATCCTGCACCTTTGACAGCCAGTTGGTTGCGCTGCCCTTCTATATTGATGTGGGACTGATGTATTACCGGAAAGACCTGCTGGAGCGGCTCCCCGGCTACAATGAACTGGCCGAAAAATTAAAGGATTCCATTACCTGGGAAGAGTTTATTGACCTGAGCCGCACCTGTAAAAGGATTTATCCCGATTCGCCTTTCTATATTTTTGCTGCGGACAATTACGAAGGCCTGATTTGCAGTTTCGTGGAGACAGTGGCGGGACAGAATGAACACCTGGTAGAGGGAGATTCCGTCCGGCTGAATACGCCCGCAGCGGAAAAGGGCCTGCAACTGCTGGTGGATATGGTCCATAAGTACCGTATGACGCCCCCGATTGTGACCAAGTTCGACGAGAATCACACCTATTTTTATGCCCTGCGCAATGACGGCATTTTTCTGCGGGGCTGGCCCGGACTGTTGAGGCAGTATCGTCATATCATGGAAGACACAACCAAACTGGTCCGCATGGAAGTTGCCGCATTGCCGCATTTTCGGGGATATCCCGCCGTTTCGGTGCTGGGCGGCTGGAACATGATGATTTCCAAATCCTCCCCCCATAAAGAGGCGGCATTGGAATTTATTAAATATACCCTGAAACGGGAAAACCAGGAAAGCATGTTTGCCGATGGCGGCTATATTCCGGTCAATAACACGGTATATGGGGACAGCGTGTTTGTCGGCCGCTTCCCGGAATTGAGCTACTACCGCCAATTGCTGGACCACGGCATCCATCGCCCGTATCTGGTGGATTATACCAAGATTTCCGATATCATCTCGTATTATGTGCACCAGGCCATCCTGGGAGAATTGTCCGCCCGCGAAGCGCTGCAGAAGGCTTCCCATATGATTAACGCCGACAGGGTTTTGATCAAATAACCGGAAGACCGGTCATGAAAGAACATAAATTTTCATTCTGGGGAAAACTGAGGAAATACCATTTTCAGATCAAGCATCTGCTGGTCCTCCTGCTGGTGCTGATTTTCTTTCTGATGGCCGTTTCCTATATTCAGAAGAGCTCCCTGAGCGACCTTCTTTTCAAAACCCAGGACTGGTACCAGCAAGACTCGGCGGAACGTCTGGCAAACCTTACCGCAACGTCCCTGGAATTGCTGCTGGAAACCACCGGCACCGCCGGACCGCTAAGTGATGAGGACGCCCGCAAAATTGTGCAGGCTTTCAATATTATTCTGAGCCAGCAAAACCTGCAGCAGAATGTGCAGGAAATCTGCATCCTGGTTTCCAATGGCGGAAAAATATGCGCCATCGATGACGGATCGGTCCTGTATTCCTACATGTTTAAAAATTCCCTCAACCTTCCGCCGCCGGTCAAATCCCATGACGAAGCCATTAAGCTCTATGGCAATCTGAGAAATACAATTATGGCCAATGAACAGATCTACAGCATTCACGAGGGAAAACAGACCTTCCATGTTTTTGTGCCGTTCGTTCCCAAGGGAGAATATACCGGGGCGGTGTATGTGAAAAACACGCCGGATTTTTCGGTAATCAGCCGCGAAATGATTCTCAGTTACGATAAGACCGCCCTGATTTTTGCCGGACTGATCTTTTTGGGACTCTTCACCATGTTTCTGATCTCCTCCCGCACCCTGAAGGAACGGGATGAAACCCAAAAACTGCTGCTGGCGGAACAGGAACGGCACCTTACCGAAAAAATCAATTATCAGAAAGAGCAGCTTTTTACCAAGCGGATTTATCACACCCACCACAAGGCGGAAAAAGTGATGGGTTTCATCAAAGAGGATTTACGTAATCTATCCGCCGAAAAAATCGATGATGTGAAATACCGGGTTACCCGCTACGCCAACTTCATTTCGCGGGTGATTTATGACATGAAATGGTATGATCCGCCGCTGCAGACCATCCGCAACCCGGTCTTCCGCACCGATCTCAACGAAGTGATCCGCTTTATTGTGCGGAATATTTTCCTGCGGACCTCTGCCGCCGATATCAATTATCAGTTCAAGCTTAAACTGGATCCGTCGCTGCCGGCGGTCAATATTAACGAGTTTGTCGTCTGGGAAATCATTGAACCGATTTTGCAGAACAGCATCGATCACGGGGGGGAGAAAAATGTGCTGATTACGGTGCAAACCGCCTATGATCCCGAAGCGAAGCGGTCCATCATCAGCATCGCCAACAGCGGCGAGCCAATCCGGGAAGATCTGCTGAAGGTGAATGAAGCGGGCGTGAAACGGATTTTTCTGGAGAATATTTCCACGAAAAATAACGACAAGCATTCCGGCTATGGCTGCTACCTGGCTTATGAGATTTCCCGGCAGCGCTGCGGTTGGCAGATGGATGCGGAGAATCTGCCGCAGGGAGGATGCCGTTTTATCATAACCATCAATCATTAAGGGGAAGGAGTTCAGGGCTGTAATGAGCAATGAAATCAGAATTCTGCTGGTGGAAGACGAAGATTACGATGTCCGGCGGGTCAGGAATACCCTGCGGCCGGTGGAAAATCGCATCCGCATCAAAGATGTGGTGGCCAGCGGCACCGCGGCCATTGAGCTGCTGGAGAAGAACCGCTTCGGTTATGATGTGGTGATCATGGATTTTCAGATCGCCGGCGGACTGATGGGGGAGCGCCTCATCAAGAAAATGAAAGAGATCGATCCGCTGCTGCAAATTATCGTTATCACAAAAATGACCGTCAATATCACGGATTTCGAATTCGCCAACAAGCTGCTGGAAGCCGGGGCCATGTGGTATTGCACCAAATACCCGGGTGACATCGAGGACTTTATCTACCAGCCGACCGATTTCATCCTGAACATATTCAACGCTTTTGAAAAAAAGCGGCTGGAAAAAGACCGCCTGCGTTCCAACAAAAAGCTGGACCGCAATGTGCGGGAAATCCTGGAATCCCGGGAAATAATCGGCGAATCGGAGCCGATCCAGCGCCTGCGCCGCCAGATTGTGCAGATTGCCGCTACCGACTCCAATGTGCTGATCCGTGGAAATTCCGGGACCGGCAAGGAACTGGTGGCGACCCATATCCACTATCTGAGCCGCCGGAAATACGAAAAATTTATGCCCATCAATTGCGGCAGCATTCCCGGCGATCTGATCGAAAGCGAACTGTTCGGCTTTGAACGCGGTTCGTTCACCGGCGCCAATACAAAAAAAGCGGGCCTGTTTGAGGTGGCGGACAAGGGGACGGTGTTTCTCGATGAGATAGCGGAGCTGTCACCCACCGCGCAGGTCAAGCTGTTGCGGGTCATTCAGGAAGGTGAAATTGACAAAATCGGGCGGACAGACAAGATAAAGGTAAACGTGAGGATCATTGCGGCAACCAACAAAATACTGGAAGAAGAGGTAAAGGAAAAACGTTTCCGGGAAGACCTCTATTACCGGCTCAATGTGGTTTCGGTCATCGTCCCGCCCCTCAACCAGCGCAAAAATGATATTCCGCTGCTTACCCGGTATTTTTTGCAGAAATTCAGCCAGGACATGAACATGGAGACGCCGCAGGTGGAAGCCGCCGCCATGGACCTGCTGGCAGCTCATTCCTGGCCGGGAAACATCCGGGAACTGCAAAACATCATCCAGCGCCTGCTCTTTATCGGAGAAAAAATTATAAAAGCCGTCCATGTGAATGCGGCTTTCAGCGGAACGCCGGTCAGCCTGCATGCCTCTCCCGCGCCTGCACCTGATTTTGGAAACAACGGCGAAATCGTACCCTGGCGCGATGCGGAACGACGTTATAAAAAAGAATATTTTCAGTACGTGCGGGAAAATACCGCTTCGGACGCCGAAGCAGCCCGCCAACTGGGATTGGCACCGCCCAACTACTACCGGATGTGCAAAGAGCTGGGACTGAAATAGCATAAACGATACCATTGGTCAAATAAATCTATTGAAGACGATTTTCCGGAGAAGATCACCGAACCTGGCGATTCAGTTCAGAACTATTTCATTATCATTTTAATAATTTAAGTCTGACGCAAATCTTTTCCGGATTTCTAATTCCTGCAATGCCGTCATCTGACGCTCGAATTGTCCTTTGGTATGATTCTTGAACCTTTTCCCGCATCGTATTGAAAAGGAAAATCATGAAAATAATGATCTTTCTGGTAATGGCGCTGCTACTGTTTCTCCCGGCCGGTTTTCTTCCCGCGCAGACAAATTCCTTTGTTACGGTTAAGGGAAAGAACATTGTGACGCCGGACGGCCAAAATCTGCTGCTGCGGGGAATCAACCTGGGGAACTGGCTGGTTCCGGAAGGCTACATGTTCAAATTTACCGACGTGGCAAATACCCCCCGGGCCATTAATGAAGTGATTACAGGACTGGTGGGGCCGGCGGAGGCCCGCGCTTTCTGGAAGAAATTCCGGGATAATTATATTACACGCGAAGATATTCAATTTATCCGGAAGGCCGGTCTGAATTCCATCCGGGTGCCGTTTAATTACAAACTCATGACACCGGAGGATTACCCGGGCACGTGGCTGGGACCGGGTTTTGAAATGCTGGACCGGGTTATCGAATGGTCCAGGGAAGCCGGACTCTATGTTATTCTGGATATGCACTGCGCGCCCGGCGGGCAGACCGGGGATAATATCGATGACAGTTGGGGCACGCCCTGGCTGTTCGAGAGTCCGGAAAGCCAGGACAGAACTGTGGCAGTCTGGTGGAAAATCGCCGAACGCTATGCCGACGAACCAACTGTTATTGGTTATGACCTTCTGAATGAGCCAATTCCCCATTTTGAAGAGGTGCAGAAATACCGTCCCCTGCTGGAGCCGCTTTACAAACGGATTACCGCCGCGATCCGGGAAGTGGACCGCAGCCATCTCATTTTTCTGGGCGGGGCGCACTGGGACACGGATTTCAGCGTCTTCGGACCGCCCTTTGATTCCCTGCTGGTTTACACATTCCATAAGTACTGGAATGAAAATACTATTGCCTCCATTCAGCAGTTTCTGGATTACCGGGACCGCTATAACGTCCCCATCTGGCTGGGTGAATCAGGCGAAAACCGCGACGGGTGGATCGATTCCTGCCGGGTCCTGCTGGAATCAAGGAATATTGGCTGGTGCTTCTGGCCCTACAAAAAGATGGACGCCACCAGTTGCATGGTCACTTTCCCGCGGCCGCAATATTATGATGAGATCGTCGAATACAGCAAGCTGCGCGGAGCAAATTTCGCTGAGAAGCGCAAAGGCCGGCCTTCGCCGGAGCACGCCCGCGCTGCATTGAACGGTTTCCTGAAAAATTGTCTTTTAGAAAATAACCATCCCAACAATGGGTATGTGAAAGCACTGGGACTCCAGCCCTAAATAGTTGAGTATTTTACGGGCAATGATATTCCAGTGAAAAATTATGACTATTTGCAGATTGAACAGAAAACGGAGGTAAAGAATTTGAAGCAATTCCGGGTATTCGCGATTTATTTAATCCTTTTTGCGGCTGTCGCTGGCTCATACGGCAAAACCTATAAGGGAGCCGAATTGCGCACCAATGAGGCTTATAAGTACGGCCGCTTTGAGGTGCGAATGAAATCGGGGCAGGGAAGCGGTATGCTGTCTTCTTTTTTCACCTATTATGACGGCGGAGGAGGAAGCGCGACCTGGAACGAAATCGATATTGAGATCATGGGACGTTATCTGAACGAAGCCCAATATAATGCCATTACGCCGGGGACATCCTACCAGGTTAATCATGTCTACCGGGACACGCTGCATTTCAATCCGCACGATAACTTTCATGTTTACGCCTTCGAATGGACGCCGGACTATGTGGCGTGGTTGGTGGACGGCGTTGAGACCTTCCGCCAGACCGGCGATCACATTAAAACGCTGACCCATTCCCAGAAAATTATGATGAATATCTGGCCGCCGGATTATCCGGACTGGGCCGGAATTCTTGATCCGGCCTCCCTGCCTATCTTTGCCTATTATGACTGGGTCAAATATTATGCCTACACTCCCGGCGACAGCACCAATTTTACATTGCAGTGGACAGCCCCTTTTGACAGTTGGGACCAGGCCCACTGGAGCAAGGCCAGCCATACCTGGGACGGCAATAATTCGGATTTCATTTATGATAATGCGGTATTCCGGGACGGATACCTTATTCTCTGCCTGACCACCGGCAGCAGTGTTGGTTACAGCGGTGCGCCGGTGAGCGATCAGGACAATGTTCCGCCATATGCGGTGTGGGCCAGAAAAACCGGCAGCCGGGTGGATCTTTATTTTTCCGAAATTTTGGAGAAAAGTGCTGCGGAAAAGACAGGCAATTATTTGATGACTGGCGTAACCATCCAGTCGGCGCAGCTGCATCCCGATGGACAAACTGTCACGCTGCAGACCTCTCCGCTGGAGCCGGGGAAATCCTATAACCTGATACTGACGGACATCAGCGATACGGCCGGCAATAAGATGTCATTGCAGCATTTGGTGCCGCAGGCTTACCCCGAACTGCCCCTGAAAATCAATGTGGGCGGGACAGCGGCCGCAGAATATGTTGGCGATCAGACTTATGATTATTCAGAAAATTACGGCACAACCGGCGGCAGTCCTTTTGAAGTTTCGGGAGCAGTGGATATTCTGGGAACGGAGCAGGATGAAATTTATCGCAGTGAGCAGAAGGGATTGACATTCTACCAGGTGCGGCTTCCCAACGGCCATTATTCAGTTGATCTGCTTTTCGCGGAAACGGAAATGAATGATGCGGGTCAGCGGGTTTTTAATGTGCATGCGGAAGGTAAAACGGTGTTGTCGATGGTAGACATTTTCGCATCAGCCGGCGCAAAGACTGCTTACCGGTTAACCATTCCGGATGTGGGGGTAAAGGACGGGCTTCTGGATCTTTATTTTGAACCGCTGATAAATAAAGCTGTCCTCAGCGGTATCGAAATCGAGGCGAATGCAAGTAGTATCGGCGGGAAAAGCGAAATTCCATCAGAATTTCAACTCGGTCTGTATCCCAACCCCTTTAACGCTACGGCCCGCATTCAGTATTGTCTGCCCCGGACGGCCGATGTTTCGATGGACCTGTTTGATATATCCGGGCAGCTGATTAAAAAGCTGGTAGACCGGCGGCAGTCGGCCGGCAACCATTCTTTTATGCTGAACGGGGAGGGGATGAGTTCCGGACTTTATTTCTGCCGCATTCTTGTGGACGGGAATCTGGCGGCGGTCCACAAGGCGGTACTGGTAAAATAAGCGGGCAAACATCTGAAACAAAGCTTTGAATTATTGTATATGGAATGAAACTGTGTTGGTTAGGAAAGCTATACCAAATACCTCAGAACCAGAGAATCATCGGACAAACGGATCAAAGGATCTTTTATTATGAAACAACTGCAAACCAGTTTGATATTTATTTTTCTGGCACTTCTGGTTTTCCAGCAGAGTGCCTATCCATTCTTGAAAGCAAAAGGTCGCGAGATAGTGGACGAAAACGAAAACCCCGTTTTTCTGCGGGGGGTCGGCCTGGGCGGCTGGCTGGTGCCGGAAGGCTATATGCTGCATATCCCCGGCTACGGATCACCGACTGTCATCCGGCAAATGATTACCGATCTGATCGGTGAACAGGACGCAAAAGAATTCTACAAAAGGTATGAGGCAAATTATGTTAATGAGCGGGACATCGCGCAGATCGCGGCCCTCGGGTATAATTCCATCCGCCTCCCATTCAACTACCGGATGTTGTCGCCGGAAGACCAGCCGGGTGTCTTTCTGGAAGAAGGTTTTGCGGTTTTCGATTCCCTGATTGCCTGGTGCAGGAAATACCAGTTATACGTCATTCTGGATATGCACTGTGCGCCCGGAGGTCAAAACGCGGGGAATATCAGCGACAGCGACGGGGAAGCACGGCTTTGGACAGTCGTTTCCAACCAGGACCGGACTGTGGAAATCTGGAAAAAGATAGCCAAGCGTTATGCCGATGAAGAATGGGTCGCCGGCTACGATCTGCTTAATGAACCGGTGCTCCCAACTGGTGTGACCAATGCGGATCTGCGCAATTTTTACAAACGCATCACCCAGGCGATCCGGGAGGCGGATCCTAATCATATTGTTATCGTCGAAGGGAACTGGTATGCTACCGACTTCTCCTCTTTCACCTATCCAATTCTCATCGACAATTACAATAATACCAGCAACGTGGTGTACAGTTTCCACAAATACTGGAATGAAACGGATGCGGGAACTATCAGCGGCTACCTGCAGCTACGCAATAATTACAATGTACCGCTATGGCTGGGAGAAACAGGGGAGAATTCCAATCCCTGGTTTTATGAGGTGGTTCAGGTGATGGAAGAGAAGAACATAAGCTGGTGCTGGTGGACGCATAAGAAAATTGAAACCACCACCAGTCCCTATTCCGCTTCCATTACTCCCGGCTACCAGAGAATTCTGGATTACTGGAACGGAAAAATCCCCAGACCGGATGCCGCTTCCGCCAGAGCGGCACTATTTGAAATGGCGGAAAATCTGGCGCTGGAGAAATGCACATATCGTCCGGATGTGGCGGCATCGCTGTTCGATCCCGAATTTGGCGCCATAGCAAAGCCCTATGCCGAGCACCATCTGCCGGGAATGATCGATGCGGCCGATTTTGATCTGGGAACCAACGGCATTGCCTATTCCGATAATGAATATAAACTGGTAAACCAGGGAGCGACAAGCTGGAACCAGGGATATTCCTACCGAAATGACGGTGTGGACATCGAGAAAAGCCGGGACAGCGGCGGCGCTGAATACGGCGTCGGCTGGACGCAGGATGGCGAATGGCTGAATTATACGGTCACTGTGGATACTGCCGGAACCTACAGAGCAGATTTTCGGGTTGCCAGTCCGGGCGGAAACGGCTTTCTCTCTCTGCTCCTTGATAATCAGGCGTTGGTCCAATCGCTTCCCATTTCGGCAACTGGCGGATGGTATACCTGGAAAGATGTGGAATCGGAGGAAATCCGTATTCCGGGTGGGACACATTCCCTCAGACTGCGCATTGACAAAGCCGGTTTCAATATTAACCGCATGGAATTTGATTTGAAAATTGCCGACAGCATAAATGAGCCGCAAACATCCTCAGTTCCGGATGAATTTGAGTTGCAGCAGAATTACCCGAATCCATTTAACAGCGAAACGAACATATCTTTCTTTTTGCCGTCCGGCGGAAAAGCGGAGTGCCGCATATATTCGGTCTCGGGTGAATTGGTCCGGCAGTTGAAGAAATCCGCGACGGCTGGCTGGAATACCTTTCATTGGGACGGCCGAAATGTAGACGGAATTGCCCTTTCCTCGGGCGTCTATTTTTATCAGGTCAGATTTGGAGGTTATTCCAAAACCAGGCGGATGGTATACCTTCGATAAAATAATGCAAAACAAGTCGCAGAAATCCCCCTGTGAATGGCTCGGACGTCCTGAAAGGGGGATTTTTTATGGAATTGATTCTGTTTCTATTTCACGAAAAATGGATTTTACGGCGGGCCAGCGGCGTTATCTCTGTGATTGTCTGTCCGCAATTTGTCATCAGACACGGTATGAGGAACTTCATCAAGCAGCATGGATGGTGATCATAAAAAAGGGGCGGTTTTAACCGCCCCTCTGGCACTCCCCATTATATTGATTTGATAATCAGTCTTCCAGTCCGTAGCCATACGGGAATAAGGGATCATAGTTCTGGTCGTCCACATTGATGGGGATCTGTGCCATGGTTTTCGGCCATGAATGGGTTAATTTGCCGGTAAATTTGTAATCGCCGAACAGTACATCGGCAACTCCCTGACCCTCGCTGCCGGGGAGCCAGGCAGCTACAAAAGCGTCACTGCTCTCCAGTGCTTCATTAATGATTAAGGGTCTTCCGGAAACCAGGATAACAACCATGGGAATGCCCGCCGCCTTTACGCTGCCGATGGTTTTCCTATCCTCTGAAGAAAGGGCCAGCGTGTCACGGTCACCCTCCATCTCGGCATAGGGAGTTTCGCCCACCACCACAATTCCAACTTCCGCGCTTTCCGTCTGACTGCCGTCAGCCGAATAAGAAACCCGCGTTTCGGGACTGACACTATTTTGGATGGCCTGCAAAATCGTGGTGCCGCCTGTCACGGTGTTTCCGCTTTCTCCCTGCCAGCTGATTGTCCAGCCGCCGCACTGGCTGCCGATATCGTCCGCAATCTTTCCGGCCACCAGGATATGCTTCAGGTTTTTAGACAGGGGAAGAATCCGGTTTTCATTTTTGAGAAGCACTTGCGATTCCCTGACGCACTGGCGGGCCACTTCCCGATGTTCGGCAGAGCCAATTTTTTCGGTAAGCTTGCTGTCCGTGAACGGATGTCCAAAAATATCCAGCTCGTATTTTACCCGAAGGATTCTGCGGGCCGCGTCATCGATGCGCGACAACGGCACCCTTCCCTCATTTACCAGGTCCTTCAAATTTTCAACGAATTCAAAATAGTTGTTCGGGGCGCCGGGTCCGGCGGTTATCATGATCATATCCAAACCGGCATTGATGGAATTTTCGATATCGCTTTTATAATCGCCGGGGAGTTGATCGATGGCAGCCCAATCCGAAACGAGGAATCCGCCGAAACCCAGCTCGCCTTTAAGGACGTCTGTCAACAGGTATCTGTGGCCGTGCATTTTTGTCCCGTTCCAACTGCTGAAAGAAACCATGATTGTTTTTGTCCCGGCTTTCATGGCTTCAATATATCCCGGCAGATGTATCTTTCGTAGTGTTTCTTCGTCGCACTCGCAGTTGCCCTGATCCACGCCGTCGGTGGTTCCGCCATCACCCACGAAATGCTTGGCACAGGCCGCTACCGCGCTTCCATCTTCAATACTGTTCTCCTG
>JARRQT010000094.1:0-38142 GCA_037381445.1 Calditrichia bacterium | reverse complement strand
AAAAAATTCTGCCTGCTGCTCTCAAATTATGAGCAAAAAGCTGCTCTGATTTAGAGTATCATAAATCTTCAGGCAGAAAACAGACTTTTTCAGGGACGACTTAGGCAACGCAGAATTTCTCTTTGCTTTACTCTGAATGCTTAAATTTCCAACCCGTACAGATCCTTTCGGCGAGCATGTCAGCTTCGGGCTCAGGATAAGCTTATTTGATTTAACCTTCAAATTGACCTACTGGAAGTAGCTGGTCTGAGCCAGGGACAAAAAGAGGAAGGCCAGCATCATGTCTGCCCGCCGAGCTTGCCCCGCACGATCTTGTCCGCGATTCCTCCGGCGAAACGATAAGCTCCCAAGGCTGAATCTTGGGTCTGCCATAGCCGGTTTTTGAAAAAAGCAATAACCGCAGCCTTCATCCTAACCCTAAAAATAAAAGCGGACGTAAAGACCTCTCAGTCTCGCTATGATCGACCGGAAACGAAGAAACAAAGTATGGGTCAGATTCTCAGTCAGGCCGTTATAATCGATATGAAGTACCTTATTTTGAATTCATGGGATAATGACAGGATAAAAAATGTCGCGCCTTTAGCCTGAGCCTGCCGCAAGGGGATGGCAGGGATTTATTCGGTTAGCACTCCCCCGGCTCTTGAAAAGAACGGCACCATTCCTCTTCGGAGGGGAAAGTGGTTGTAAAGGCCCCCCAGCCTAACCAGGGTCGACTTGAATCGAAGAAACTATAATAGAATGGGTCAGACCGCCAGGCCCTTATAATCCGTGTTGCCTTCTGCAAGGGGGGGCGGATTTATTCGGTCAGCATTTTAGCATCGGGACTAACTAGTGAAAAGAAACTGGAGACTGCGCTTTCCATTCCGGATTTTAAAATGGAAGCGGCTCTAAAGGCCCTCAGCCTTGTCAGGATCGTACGGGAACGAAGATGCCAGGAAATGGTCAGATTTTCTGCCATGCCCGGAAAGATCTGATTGCCTTTCTATTCCCAGATTTAACCTACAGATACTGTGAATAATTTTTCTCTAACCATCGGATCAGGCTTTCCCGCAATTCTACGGCGGTCTCAATCAGCTCACCGACTTCGCTGTCAGAAATGGTGCCCGCCGCATCGCAGTCACTTACATTTCTTTTTGCACGACAGGCGTTCAGATAATTGCGGATTTCCACAAAATCATTGCCCAGCGTCAGGGAAAGTGATTGAATAACACGATAATGCTCGCTCTGACCCCGGGCCGGCTTATAACCGCTACAGTAAAGCGCAACGGTGCAGCATTGAAGCGCTGCATTATAAGCGATTGCAAACCGCCAATCTGCCGAGACATGCTGCACCTGGCAATCCTGAAGGTCCCTTTCGATTACCTTCAGAAGATTATGAACCTCCTTACTGCTGGTCCTGTGGGCTTTCAGCCAGCCATTTTTTTCCCATTCGCTCAAACTCACTGGAATTTCCTATAACAAATAATTTAGGTTCGTAAAACAGGGTTGTAAAAAAGTGATCGCTATTTCTCAATCGACTTTCCATTTCGTGCAGGCTAAAAACGGAAAAATTAATTTCCCGCTCCAACTCTTGTCCCGCTTCCAATATTGCGCCTGACAGATTCCTCGAAGTCACGCCTCCGATGACCATTAGGTCGATGTCACTTTTCACGGTTGCATTGCCTTTAGCCATCGAACCATACACAAAAGCATAATCAATCTCCTCTGCGAAAGGCCGCAAATATTTCCGAAGCACCTCTGTAAGGCCAATCGTCTTCAAAAAGATATTGCGCAGATCGGCAAATAAAGGGTGCTGCTGGTTTACAGAATAATAATGATGATTGCCTGATACGCGTTTTTTAATGAGTTCAATATCACGAAGATTTGAAAGCTCCAGGCTTATCTGTCGGGGTGACACCTGAAAACGATTTGATAACTCCCGAAGATAAAATTCTCGTTCCGGATGCATTACGTTTTTTTGATTGCCTTGCCTGGGCGTGCTCGGGGGGCAGTATCTTCAGTGCCGGCAGGACCAAAGGACGCAGGCCCATTTGAAAAGTGGCATATTTGACATGCTCTCTAAAAGTAGCAACCAGAGTTAATGATGCATTTCGCTGCGCATATGCCTCTAAAATCTCCCGGGTTAAAAATTCGGGAGGGACGGTTATTGACAACTCAAGCGTAATATTAACGGTCATGAAAGGTTTTTTGGCCTTTTTTGTCTTCCCTGTCACAACAAGCTTGGCGCCAATCACTGCGTTTGACTCGCCTTTAATTATCGGGTCCAATAAATTAATTTCAGTTGAATGGAATAATTCGCTATTTTTCGGCGGGGCTTTCAACAGCTCCCATGAAACGGACGGGGCCGTAATATTAATGATTTCCAGATTGCTTACAAATTGATGATATCTTTCCGCAACAACAGGCATAGGCTTCTCCTGCTATATTTTCGACAATCGGATCCTTTCTTCCGGGTTCCCACTCTCTGTCAAATTCCGGTTTTTGCTGTCTGTCGGGAATAATATACCTGCCATACGCTTCCCTCACAGGGCACTCCAGGCAAATTTCGGAGTTTAGACGTTCAATCTCGCGCCGTAATTTTTCTTTCATCTTTTTAAAGCGGGCAGCCTGAAAATGCTCATTTTCCTCCATTAAATCCATCACAAGGAAAGGATGCCTCATAATCATTTTCAGAAATTTGGCGTTTGACGGATCGGGAATAGCGCCCTTCCGGTAGCGGTCGATGGTTTTAAAAGCGATCCCGGTTAAAGCCACCATATCCCGCAGGGAGAGGCTACAGTTGTCCATGAAATATTTGATGTCCTCGGGACCGGGGATCTGGAACCTCATTCGAAGATGGAAGCGGGTGTAAAGGCCTCTCAGCCTAACCAGAATCGACCGGAAACGAAGAAACAAAGTATGGATTCTCAGTCAGGCCGTTATAATCGATATGAAGTACCTTATTTTGAATTCATGGAATAATGACAGGATAAAAAACGTCGGCGCTTGCAGCCTGGTCCTGCCGCAGGGGGAGAGAGCAGGCGGAATATACGTGTGGCCTCCAATGAAATGGGGAGCACCGGGCGATCTTCTTGTCCGATTAAAAAACAGAGTGCAACCTATTTGCCCCGCTTCCTCAACGGTATTTCCACAGTAACCGTGGTACCTTCGCCGGGCTTTCCGCAGATCTCTGCTTTACCCCCCAGGGCGATGCTCCGCTCCCGGATACCGACCAGTCCCAGCGATTGGGACTTATCAATTTCCCCGGGCGTGATTCCCCGTCCGTTGTCCTTAATGCGGAGGATAAAGCGTGTCTTTAGTTTTTTCATAATGACGTCTATCCGGCTGGCGCCGGCATGGCGCGCCACATTGGTAAGGGATTCCTGAAAAATGCGGAAGACGGCGATTGACTGGTCTTTGTCAAATGCGATATTTTTCTCAGGAGCGGACAGGCGGCACTCAATGCCGGTGCGATTCGAAAATTCCCGGGCATGCCACTCCATGGCTCTGGTCAATCCGGCATCATCTAGTAAGGCGGGACGAAGCTGAGTGGCGATACGCCGTACGGTTTTAATGGCGGTGTCTACCATGTCCAGTGCGGCCTGCAGTTTATTATTCAAGCTTTGCCCGGCTTTCAGGCAATCCGGCTTTTCCAGCCTGCTTTTCAGCCAGTAAAGGTCAATTTTCATGCCGGTGAGCTGCTGACCCAGTTCATCGTGAATTTCCCGGGCGATAAATTTTCTTTCTTCCTCACGCACCGTCAACAGCCTCATGGAAAGCTTACGCAGATCATCTTCGGACTTTTTAAGTTTTGATTCGGCCTCTTTGCGTTTGGAGATATCCCGTATGATGGCCATAATCAGCAGATTGTTCTCACTATGCCAGGGGCTGAGGCTTATCTCCACCGGAAAAACAGTGCCGTCCTTTCGCAAACTGACCAGCTCCCTGCCATTGCCCAAATGGAGCACCTTCGGGTTATTTAAATAGTGTTCCAGATGCCTGTTGTGGCGCCGATTCAGATGCTTCGGCATAAAACTGTTGACCGGCTTTCCCAGCATTTCCTGCTGGCGATAGCCGAACATTTTCTCAGCCTGAGCATTCATGAGCAGCAGGCGGCCCTCGCTGTTAAAAACCATGATGCCGTCCGGCGCCGATTCCATCATCCCGCGATGGCGTGCTTCACTCAGCTGCAGCGCTCTCTCGGTCTTTTTGCGGGCAGTGATATCTACCAGGGATATCAGTACCTTCGAAAAATCCGCCTCATAACCGGGGACAACCTGCCAATTGAAGAGAACATTCAGCGGAGTTCCGGAGGAGGTCCTGACAGATCGCTCCATTTCAAAATGCGATTTCCGGAGATGCAGCGCCATGAATCCCCGGATGAAGGAAGAATATTTTTCCTCGGAAACATATTTTTTTATGTCCAGGGGGACCAAGCGCTTGTCTTCAATCTCCAATAATGTAAGAAATGCCCGGTTAACGTCCGTAATGTTAATGATCGAAATCAATTCATCCACCACGCCCGGATTGTCCCGAAGATATCCTTCGAGGTCTTCTATACCTGAGGCGACCAGCCGGTCGACATATTCTTTGACCTGCGATAAATCCTCCTCGGCCAGCGGCACCGGCGAATCTTCAAAAAGGGTGTGATAGCGTCTTTCGCTCTCCTGCAGGGCCCGCTCTGCCCGGCGACGTTCGGCGCGGGTGCGCAGCGTGTTGATGCCATAGGACAAATTGTCTGCCAGTTTGATGAGCAGATCGATTTCTTCCCGATCGAAGGCGTTGACCTCTGTCGCGCAGATATTCAGATTACCGAGGATTTTATTATTCAGAAAAAGCGGCAAGGAAATGGAGGAGGCAAAACCGCGCTGTACGGCTTCCTCCCGCCAGGGTGCAAAATTGGGATCGGTGATAAGGTTCTGACTGATCACCGGCTCTCCGGTCCGGACGGCGGTTCCCGCCGGGCCGCGTCCCCGCCTGCTGTCGGCCCAGGTCAAGCGAAGGTCCTCCAGGAAGCCGCTTTCAAAGCCTTTCTGTGCCACCACCCGAATGCTTCGCTGTGCATCGTGCGCTGCATAACCCACCCAGGCCAGCCGGTAGCCTCCCATTTCAATGAGAACCCTGCACAGATAATCCAGCAATTCCTGTTCGTCGTTGAGGCGCACCAGTGCCTGGTCGAATTCAGTAATGGTGCGCAGCGCGCGGTTGGCCTTGCGCAGGGCTTCCTCAGCTCTTTTACGCTCGGAAATATCAATAAATGAGCCCAGCACGGATATGATATGACCCGCTTTGTCCTTCACCACGCTGGTCGTCGACAGCGCGTCGAATGTTGTGTGGTCTTTTCGTTTAGCAGTGAGTTCGCCTTTCCAGTATCCCCGGGTTTTCAGGATTTCAATAACGCCGTACGCCTGTTCGGGGCTGGCCCAGAATTCAGTGCAGTTTCTTCCCAATACTTCTTCGCGGGCATCGTATCCCCAGGCTTCCAGAAAGGCCGGATTGACATAGCTGACATTCCATTGTAGATCCGCCAGGGCAATGGCGTTCAGGGATGATTCAATGGCGCTGTCTTTGATTTGCCGTTCTTCTTCAACCCGGTACTGTCTTATCGAGGACACCATCGATATCCTCCCGATTTTTAAATTCCCCCCTTTGTTCTCCTCCCTCTCCTTTGTTGTCGGTTGGTCAGGTTCTGCATTTTCCCTGGGCATTTTGATCCCCCGTGTTGGTGAAGGTCTCGGCAATTGCTGCATCTTCTTGTATATTAAAACAATCTTACCCGAATTAAAACCCCGTCATGGAAAGATCCTGATTTTGCGGTTCAGGATTTATCTGTTTCCTGAAAAAACAGCAGAAGACATCGCATGGTGAAGCAGAGTGAAAAATAGAATGACGCGCCTTGTCCCAAATCGTTCAAGAGAGTCCGGATGACCCTATTTCATTGTTAATCCGGTAATAGGATATTTTGTATATACGCCTCCATAATCGGCTTCAGCAAAGAAGCGTTCTGTGGTGCGGTCCGGAATGTTCAGGATCATACGGCATGTTTTCATGAAGGGGAGACTGCGATTCTGAAATTGTTTTGGCCGGTGACGCGTATTGCTTGTCATAATCCGTCCTTATTGACGAAGACTATCATTCAATAATGTATAAAATGGGAATTTATTTTCCAAGATTTTTACAAACTATTTTATATCGAAATATATGATAATAGCGATCCGATGCGGTTTAAATGGACCGAACCTCATGCACATGGTCTCCAAAACTGTTTTATGCCTCGAAATGATGTCTTCAGGGCCGTTCAGTCTTGCCATGATCGACTGCAATCGTTCCTCTATGCAGATTTATTCACGACTTTAACATCGGTCTGAGGAGTTCTTTTGACTCGAAGAATACAAACCAAGTTCGTCAATCTGGATAAATGAAACGATGGGTTGTAAAGAATGGTGTTGTGATCGTTTGCCAGACAAGGTTCGTAAACCATTTAAGGCGGCCAGCATGGTATGTCTGGGCAGCAAACCGGCAGACACCCGATGGAGCTGTTGGTTATCAGTCGATATTATGCCCTGGTCTATAGAGTTCCTTTACCGTATCACGGATTGACAAACTTTCCCTTTCTTTATAAGAGCCGGCGCCCGATTAAGGTTCTGAATTTTTCGCTAATATTCGAAAGTCTGATTTGTGATATTAGCCAACAGGGCATTAGCTGCTTTCAAATTGAATTGCAAAATGCCTTTGATTCAAACTAGCGGCCTGACATGGATGGCAAATTGAAGCGCATTGGGCAGGGATCGAGAAAATTGGTTGGTATGAAAATCAAAAACAGCAGACAGAAATACCAAAAGACCGTGAAAGTGAATAATATGAATTATACCACGATGCGTGGTCGGGCGCAGCCCTGGCAGGCTGTATTGATAGTCGCGATGTACACCATCATTTTTGCCTTTCTGCCGCTGACCGCAGGAAACCCCGACTCGCTGGCCTCAGCCTTTACACAGGCCTTGATTCGGAACCGGCAAGATCTTACGCATTTTGTTGCACCCGCAAAACTGAAGCTGTCCGGACGGCTGGGGATTCAGTATACCGGAAATCCGGAGAAATATCTGATTTCCAATGATATTGATTCACTGTCCAGAAGTAAGATTGTGACAAAGCAGTTGGAGGTTACCCGC
Organism: Calditrichia bacterium; assembly: GCA_037381445.1. GTDB lineage: Bacteria > Calditrichota > Calditrichia > RBG-13-44-9 > RBG-13-44-9 > JARRQT01. Next base: position 30,994 of record JARRQT010000094.1, on the reverse strand, counting down.
AATATCGAGCTGTTGGAGAAATCCTGGTTTAGACTAAAAGTTTCAGTCCCGGCTCTGCAAATGGAGCGAACCTACTATTTCCGGGACAGCCTGCTGGTATCCGCGCCGGATTATTTCACCAGGGACTGGACGGTGATAGAAAAAGGATTCTTCATTTTTCATCTCAGCGATCCGGCGCTCTTTAATAGCTATGTAATGGAGAGACTCAACCGCTTTGTCCGCTGCATGGCTGATACATTGGAATATACGCCGGAGCAGCTTAATCGCTTGCGCAAAAATAAAATCCATTATTTCATCTGCCGCAACCAGGATGAAATCGAGAAGCTCTCCGGATATCGTGCTCGCGGCATGTATTATATTCCGTATGACTATATCATTACCACCTATAATTGTCATTTTCATGAACTGGTTCATCTTTTGGTGAATTACAGGCTGCAGACTCTGCCGCTTTATACCTTACCGGTCTTGCAGGAGGGCATTGCGGTAGCCTGCGGTGGAAGGGGCGGACGTGATCCCGATGTAATTCTTCACATGGGAGCATTTCTGCAGAACAGCGGGCTTTTGGATTTCCGGGACTTGCTCAGTTGGCTCGGCTTTCATGAAAACAATGCCTCGTTGACCTACCCCCTGGCCGGTCTCTATGCCCGCTTCCTGCTGGAGAAAATGGGCAGCGCCGCGTTCCTGAGTTTGTATCGCAAATACAGTGGGGGAGAGGATATCGTCAGCAGATTGCGCATTCCGGAAAATGAGCTGCCATCGGCCAGGGCATGGGCGAAATACCTGTCTGGTTATTCTGAAGAAAGATTGATTCTTCTGAATGGCTATGATGACGATGATAATACGAAGCCGTTCATGAGCAGCAAAGGTTTGGTAATAACCGATCGGGGCAAGTATTATGGTTTTTGTTTAAAGGATCCCCTGCTGATCTCTGTCCCGGAGAACTTTCCCGGGTATAAAAGTAAACTGTTTGCCACGCTGTTTCCGAATCGCCAATACCATTGCGAGAAATACGCGGTGATTGCCGATTCCAATGAGGTTTCGGTCTATAATTTCTTTTCCAATAACCTGATCGCCAAATATGTCCGTGCTTTTTCCGGTTCCCGGCTTCCCGTGAGCAAGATTAACGGATTATATCACTTTGCGGTAAAAAAGACCGTCTTTGACGAAAAGCTGTCCGGCGCTTCTTTCCATCCGTGACTTTCCCGGGACACAAGTTCTCTCATGGAGGTTTTCGCAGAAAGTGTATGCGTTGCCTCTTCATTTGAAAGAGCCCCCGAAGTTATTGGTTCTGTCCGCAATTTTATTTATCAAGCTTTCCGTATTTCCTAATCCTGACCAACAATCTCTAACTATATTTTAAACACGATGATACCGGACTCAGGCTGTTTACGAATTATTTTGCGGTAATGGGCGGAACTCACCTGAAATATGTTTGAAAAAGTTGCGTTATAATGTATATTGTTGCGCAAATTGGGAGGAGGAGTTTCAGCAGAAATTCCTCCGTTTGAGATCTGTTCGATATACCCGCGAAGGCTGCAATATAGCCGTTGCAAACTTTGTTTTGGGAAGTATCGGGAAAACCTGCCAAGTTCCCGGATTCCCGAATTGACAATTTACCATGTTATTTAATTTAAGGAGATAGCGATGCTAAAGCGCGTTCATATAAATAATGTAATATACAGTATTTTGTTTATCGCCGCCTGGATACAGGAGGGGAGTTCGCAAAACTGGCAGCGGGTTACCGAGATAGATTCGATGGATGTTGTTTCGCTCATTGTGCACGATGGCGACCTCTATGCGGCAACCCCCGGGCAGATTTTTAAAAGCACGGATATGGGCGATACCTGGCAGGCAACTCCCGAACAGCCCAATTCAACTGCTGATTTTACAAAACTCTTTTCCCATGGAAAGGATATCTATCTTGGCACATCCGGCGCCGGGGTTTATCGCAGCTCCGATGGCGGACAAACCTGGACAGATTTGAGTGGCGGTCTGTCCGGCTTTGCGGCCCGTATCTCCGCATTTACCGTTTTTGGAGACAGCCTTTATGCCGGAACAGATGGCAGCGGTGTCTATGTTCTCAACCTGAACAATCCGGTTTCCTGGCTGGCTTTCAATTCCGGGCTGTTCCAGTGGGGTGTTTCCAGCATTCTTGCCAGCGGCGATATTCTGGTTGCAGGGATCGGACAGTATCTTTTCATGCGGCCCCGAGGAAGTTCCCAATGGACAGCTGTTACCCTTGACTCCAGCATAGCGCAGCACCAGGTGTATGATATTCTTTCTCTGGGGCAATATATGTATGCCGGTACGGATCATGGCATTTACAGGGGAAGCGCCGATGCTCAAAACTGGCAAAAGCGGGACATTTCGGTCTTTCCCGATCAGGACATCTTTACCCTGGCAGCCCATGAATCGCGTTTATTTGCCGGACTTTTATATCATAATGAGCATTGGATATTCTCCAGCGATGATATGGGAGAGACGTGGGATATCCGGGCCCATGAATTTGCATGGCTCTGGGACCTGTTCGTCTCCGGGAACCGCCTGTGGGCCGGGCGCTGGGATGGCTTATGGCGCTATGATATGAGTCCCTGGACAGGTATTGCTCCAGCCAATCCCGATCTTCCTTCGGGATTCCATTTGGACCAAAATTATCCCAATCCATTTAATCCCAGCACCACTGTCAGCTATCATGTCTCCACGGTTTCATCGGTTTCATTGAAAGTATACAATACCGTCGGGCAGGAAGTCGCCACCCTAGTGAGTGAAAATAAAAATCCGGGTGATTATTCGATAACCTGGAATTCGGCTAATTTTAGTTCCGGCGTGTATTATTTTAAAATGGTGGCGGGCAATTTTAGCGAAACCAGGAAGGGCATTTTGATAAAATAGGCTGAATTGGACAGCTTGACCCCCGGAGCATTTTTCTATCAATTTATTGCAGGTAGAGATTACTGTAAAAAACTCTCAGCCTTGCTGTAATCAAATGAAGTTAAAAGGCTGGCTCAGCTTCCGGTCCAATGGGGCAGAATTGCCGCACTCCCGAGGTTGTTCTATGGTTTGTCCGGGGGCGTATTAAAGGCAGCTCAGCCGCAGGTGCTTGAGCCTGGCCGTATTGACTTCTCCGTTCATATTGATGTCACTGTCGCTGAAAACAAGGGAGATGGTATGTTTTCCGGCTGACAGCCGGCAATGCAGGCTGTTGCTGTAGCCCCAATCGTCCCATTTATCCGTTCCGCGCTGCGCCATGATAATTTTTCCGATTCTTTTGCCATCAATCAGCACAGTACGTATGGCGCAGCGGTTGTTTGTATTGATGGGGCCGCTTCCATTGGCGTAATAACAGTCCAGGCTGTACGCTCCGGACTTATCGATCTCCACCATAAATTCCATGCGCGTATTTTGTCTCCGTGTCAGTTCCAGGTAATCATCTTTCCCGGGTCTTTCGCCTGTCTGCATGACCGCTTTTTGCCCTTGGCTTGCATCCAGAAGAATGACAGACCGCTCCGGGGTGAATGGGATCGGTTCGCTCAAAAAGGACTCTGCTCCGTCTCCGCCGACTGCCATCACCTGATACTCCGCACATTCCGGAATGTCCGATATGGTAAATAATGTATCCGTCGTTTCTTTCAGAAAATTGCCGTTTTTAAAAATCAAATAGTGGGTTGTATTATTACACTTTTGCCAATGAAGTCCGGAGCCATCCCGGGATACCCGCGGTGTTTCCGGCGCAAACCTGTTTTCGACCAGCCGTATCTCCGATTGTGTTTTGTGCTCCCGGTTCATTCTGATGCGAATAGTATGTTTTCCGCTCAGGTCACCGGGAATGGCAGGACGCTGCAGTCTTTTTCCATCCAATAAAAATTCTGAAACGCCGCTCCCAAACCCTTCCACTGTAATGTCCAGTTTCGCCTGGCGGTAGGAAAAGTTGGAAAGGTGTTTTTTACCGCCATATGATTCAGGGATGAATGGTTCGAAGCGGAGCGAATCGGGCTTAAATTTCATACCGAAAAACACCCGGTAAACGGTTGCCAAATTTCCGGCCACGCTCCATAACTGGCGATCGGAATTAATCTCGGTCCCCATGTAATCGCCGGTGGAAGCCACCAGATTTTCTTTGTTGGTCATGAACAGCGCTGCGGCCCGGTAGATGGATGCCAGCCCGTATTCCACCGCTTTTTCATTTCCTGCCCTTGCCGCGGCCCAGGTCCAGTAGGCCGCTACAAATGGCCACACCGCATCATTGTGATAAGGGGGAATGCCCGGGGTTTGAGGATAAACACAAGGCGGTCCGTAGTCCGTGACCGGCACATTCCGGAATATCATGTCTCGCCGTTCGGGACCGGCGATCTCAAACAAGGTGCAGAGGGTCTCGCCCAGCGTTTCGGAGCGGGAAGAAAGGGAAAGATAATTTCTGCCGTAAAGATATTGTCCATAATAATGATCTTTGCCGCTCCACAGCTTTTCATTAATGGCGTTTTTTACCAGCGCAGCGGTTTTTTCGTAGATTGAGGCGTCTTCTCCCAGCATAGCGGCCATCCGGGCCAGAATCCGGTAGGTCTCATAATGAACGGCATTGGTGCCCAGGCTGTGGGATTGATAAATATCTTTGGGATCCATCCATTCCGGATAGGTTTGTTCCCGCCAGTCCAGGAAAGATGATTCCCCGTAAAAGAGGCCGGTTTGCGGATTGAACGCGGTTTCAAGATCATCCGCGGCGGAATTCCCGATGACGCGCCAGATGTATTCCAGCCACTCGCCATCACCGGTCACTTTATAAACTTCCCAGGCCGCCATTGCCCATGTCATGCGGTCGGTTGATACCGGCCAGGAGCCGCCGGTGCCGGTATCCTGAATAATGCGGTCATTCTTTACTTTAGCCATCAGACTTTTCCTGGCGGCCCCTGGATTTATCATTGCCAGGGAAAGCAGGATGCTGTAACTGATATCGCGGGTCCAGACTCCCGGCCATTTTTTTCCGGCCATGAAAGCGCCGTCCTCCCGGATATCCTGAACCATTTCTTCCAGCGCCTTGTTGTAAAGGGCATCGACAAGCACCTGCGGGGAACTGTAGGAAGGATAGGCTGAAATGTCCTCATGCAGTTCCCAATGAAGCGTGTCATCCTGCGGTGTATCCGCCTCCCGGAACTGTTTAAAATGCAGGATGATTTCGTAAATGCCGTCGCCGTCCGGATCGTGGAGCTCGGATTCTTTGCGCTGCCCCAAACCGTCGAATTCCCAGCTCAGCGGCGGCGTATTCCCGGCAATAAAAACGCCTTTGAAATCAGTTTTCATGATTTTCCGGCCGGTGGCGGTGACAAAATATCCCTGCTTTTCAAAATCGGAGAGCACATGCCGCATATCGGCCCGCACGGTAAAATTTACATCTTTTTCCAGATAGGGACTGCCGCCAGCCGGGGCATCGGCCGCGCCTGCCGGATCAGGTGCGCCAAATTTATAAAGCAGGGAGATCATTTTTTCGTCCCGCGGCACCAGGACTGCATGGTGGTCCTCACCGGGATAGCGTTCGTTGTCACCACCGTTAATGCTAAATTTAAAATCAATTTTTTTAGCCACAGGCGCTCTGAAATCGCTTTTATAGGTCGAATACATTTCGACCGGAGATTTTGCTCCGGCTTCAAACGATCCCTGTATGACTTTGTCCGGGTAAATTTGAAACGCATCCGAACGGTAGGCAGATTTATCGGAACATGAATAAAAAGACAGGATGCTGCCGATAACAAACAGGATGGGGTACAGCTTCATTGGTCCTCCGTTCCTGCAAATTTTATTAGTTGAACCACGGGCTCATTTCATGAAAAGCAGTTTTTTGCTTTCTTTTATCTGATTTTCAATATAAAGCCGGCAGATATAAATGCCGGAGGCAAGATTATCCGCCGGCTGCCACTTTACGGAATGTCGCCCCGGACCGAAAAGTCTGTTTGCAAGGGTGATGATTTTCTGGCCAAGGGTGTTATAAATGTCAATTCGCAGTCTTGCCCGGTGGAGCAGGTAGAATTCAATACGGGTTGACGGATTAAAGGGATTGGGGAAATTGCCGGTCAACCGGAAATTTCCGGGCATATCTTTACGTGAACCGGAGTTTATGTCCAGAGCGGAATCGGTTTCCGCGACAACCATGGTCCAGTATTTGAGTCTGGGAAGGACAAACGATATGGTGTCCGAGTTCGCAGAGAATCCAATTTCCCGGGGCGAACAATCATCAAAATCCGGGGAGGCCGTCCACAGCTTCGCAATGTTTTCACCGCTCCGGAAGGAGAGGGGCAGGGAGAATATGGTATCCGGCTCAGTCTGAATTCCGGAGTTGTCGGCCCACTCCATGGCGGCAGCGTCACTGAAATTTATCAGGTGATAGAGCGTATGGCGGCTGGATTTCCTGGCGATGACCCAAATCCTGCCCTGCTGCGGGGAGGCGGAGAGCATATAAGGGCCCGCGGTTTGCAGGGTGGAAATAGCCCAGAAAGTCGTAATAGCGGATAAGCGCCGTCTGCAAATCCTGGCTCATGGACAGGTTGCTGTTGGGAAAATACTCGCTTCCCAGCATATGTTCGCCCAATTCAAGATGCGCCCCGCCGGCGGCAAAGATCACCGCATCAGCCAATAATACCGCGGGCGAGTTAAACTGCCCCGGACTTCCGGAGAGATCGTGGTTGATATAGGCAGCCAATACGCTTTTCAGGTTGTTATGGCCCAGAAAATTATTATAGACAATAACGGAAGCGAGATCGGCATATTGGGTATTGGGCGCCCACACTTCGGTATACAGAAAATCCACCGGTGCAAGGGAAATTCCGCCTTGTCCAAATTGATTAACCGCATTCATAACCAGATCAACGCCCAGCGAATCTTTGGCCTGTTGAATGACAGGAAGAAATGAATTGGCCAGGTTAACCGCCTGTCCCTGGTAATTGTAGAGAGTGCCGCGATCTCCGAGCTGATCGATATGCCAGCCGTCAAAAGGAAGGGCGGTCAGGGCATCCCGGGTCGTTGAAAAAATATAATCCATCCATTTCTGATTTGTGGGGTCCATTAAGTAGATATCACTGGCCCAGGAAGAGGGGAGATCATGAAAATCGGGCTGCTGGTGGGCAGAGTCGTGAAACAGACGCCATTCAGGCAGGACGCCATCCGGCAGGGCATCTTCCCAGGCGCCGTAGAGCAGGTTGTAGGCCATGGCCTTCATATGCCGCTTATGGGCGCCCAGAATGTATCCCTGGACGGTGGCAAAATAATTGGTCCGGTTGGCAATGTCATTCCAGGTGGATGCGGGATTATCCGGAGTCCCCTTGAGGGGTTTATGGTGTTTATGATGCCAGTCATAGAATTGCAGTCCATTGATATGGTAGCGATTGAGACGGTCCAAAACCTGATCAATCTGGATAGAATTCAGATACGAATATTGGGGAATTGCTTCCGATCCGCGCGGCTTCGGCCAGATAGCTCCGGTAATCATTTCCGGGCGGCAGCCAGTCCCATTGAATTTCCCCGGTTGAGATGTCTGCAATCCCTTGCTCACCAACGCGCTGGTCAAGATGCCGATAGACGATGTGCAGTGAATCGCCTTGCGGCGCGGATTGAAATGCCATTGTGAAATGTACCGTGTCACCCGGGGAGTAACGGGCGCAGTCGGTTCTGATGTCAGTGATAAAATTGTCCTGGCATAATGCCGGACCGAAGTTTATGAGAAAGGTGAGAAGAAAAAGCCCTCCTGCAGCAGATTTCCGTGTTTTTGTTCGGTAAAGAATCTGCATACCGCGAATGAAAATATTGCGCCTCAAAACCATTGCATGGCCCCTCTCTCAATCCTGGTAATCAATAACAATCATGTCCCAGATGTGCAGCTCCGGAATTTTTATTTCGGTTTGTCCGTTCCTCAGCTCGAATTGCAGCGGCTGCGGCAGGCCATTCGCTAGGTCCGGCGAGGCCAGCCAGACCTCCCTTACCGGCCGCCCGGCAGTGAAATATATTACAGTATTTTTCTGAGGCTGCGGCAGGGTCTGCTGTCCGGCATTATCCCGCCAGTTCGAGGTTGCTGTGCCCATAAAATTTACCAGATGCACAATCTGACGGGACGGTATTTTGCGGGCATAATACCATACTTTTCCCTGAACGGGGGTGTCTGATAGCTGCACAGATCGGGAATGCAGTGTCAGCGCGGAATCCGTCTGCACCTCGCCGCGCAGCAGATTCTGATAAGCAACCAGAAAGTCGTAATACTTCAGCAGGCGGTCGTGCAGCCCGTTTTTCATTTTCAGGTTTGCATTTGGGAAGTAGGGATGTGCCAGCAGATGTTCTCCCAATTCGAGGTGCGCCCCGCCGGCGGCAAAGATCACGGCGTCAGCCAGAAGCACTGACGCCGGGTCCGCCTCGCCGGGATGTTCCGCTAATCCCTGGTTCACATAGGCTGCCAAAATGGTCTGTAATCTGCCGGAACCCAGCCGATAATTATTTTCGATGATTCTGACCAGATCGGCATAGGTTGAATCGGGATCCCACACCTCGGAGTAGAGGAATTCCACGGGAGACGACGCGATTTGCCGCTGCCCGTACTGGCCTACCGCGTTCATTACCAGCGGACGATTCAGGGTGGTATGTGCAGCATTTAAAAAAACTCCGAATGTCTCATCCGTTTTCACCGGATTGCCCCGGGAAGTCCACATTGGTCGCCAGTCGCCCAACTGATCGATGTGCCAGCCGTCGAAATCCAATGTGCCGAAGACCTTCTTCATCTCACCCAAAATATATTTCTGCCAGCCGGGATCGGCCGGATTCATCAGGTAAATATCACTGGACCAGTTCTGATCGAAATCTATTTTGGCCGGCTGGGTATGCCCCTGGTCGCGGTAGAGTCGCCAGGATTCGGAAACGCCGTCCGCCGGTCCGTCTTCCCATGAACCGTAAAGCAGGTTGTAGGCCATGGTCATCATCCCGCGACGGTGGGCACCGGTAATGTAATTCCGGATTGTTCGCAGGTGATTTTCGCGCTTTCCGATATCCTGCCAGACAGCCGCCGGTTTTCCATCGATAAGCTTCACCGGATGGTGATGTTTGTAATGCCAGTCATAAAATTGGAGCCCATTAATGTGAAAGCGGCTGAGGTTTGAAATGACGCTGTCGACGTGTTCCGGTGAGAGCCGCGAAAACCGGGAGAGGAAGCCGCAGCGGGGAAATTTTTTCCAATCGGAGGAAACGTCCACTGCGATGGTTCTTTGGTCCGCAATTTCTTGTTTTCTCTGCAGGCTGGCCTCAACAAGATAACCGCAAAAATCCGTACCTGGAGGAAACCAGTTCCAGGTCAGTCGCGCAGCGGAGCCTGTGTCTATGGTGTCTTTCCCGATGATCCGATTCAGGTGCCGGTAACTGACCACGATCTTCCCGTCCCCAGCCGGTGATTCCAGAGTCAGCCGGATTTTCACGGTGTCGCCCGGCTGGTAGCATGCCTTATCCGTTTCCATTTGCCTGATTAAATGGAATTCGGATGTGTTGTTCTCTTTCCCGCATCCGGAATAAAGACTCAATAAGCCAAAGAAAAGGGAAAGGAGAACTAATCCGGTATTGATTTTAATTTTCATATTTTATGATTTCAGATTCCTTGCCTGCTGCATGGCGGTTCCATAAACTCAATATTTATATGAAGTCGTAATTGACATTTTTTCCGCGGACCTGTTTGCCGGTCTCTAAAAGCCAATACTCAATGAATAACGCGAGACGCTGTCGAATACGCCGAAATCAAGGTAGCCATAATCCAGTTTCAATGCTATGGTTCGAAAATTATAGTTGATCCCAAAACCCAGCGACAGGCCTTCCTCCGCCGCCTCTTTGAACAGGGAGTTGTAGCCGGCCCGCAGGGCGAAGAAATCGTTCCAGACAAATTCTCCCCCGGTATTCAGGTGGAGCGTCTGGTTGTTGGGGTGGATCGCATCGCTCCCCAGGCTGAGCCGCCACTGTTCGCTCCGGATGGCATCGAATCCCAGGCCCACGGTAAAAAACAGCGGAAGCGGCCATGAATCGGTGTCAAGGCGGGACACAATATTATCATTATTTCCGCTGTTTCCCGGATCGATATCCACCGGCTGCAGCAGATCTTCTCCGTTCATTCTCAGTTCGCTTCCGAAGTTGCAGATATTCATTCCCAGACGAAGACCGCGCAGATCGGTAGTAAAAAGCAGGCCGACATCAAATCCAACCGCACTGGCGCTCTCGTGTGCAATTTTTTGCTGGATATATTTGACCGATCCCCCCACGGAGAAACGGTCGGTCAGATTGCGGGAATAGGTGAGCCCGGCGGCAATATCCTGGGCACTCCATTTTTCGCCGGTCCCCTCCGGATTAAGAGCCGTGGTGATTTCTTCTTTCCCGTAATCCAACTGGTTGATGCTCACTCCCAGTGCGGAACTGCCAAACTTAAATGCGATTCCCAGCCAGTTCAGATCGGTCCCGACCAGCCAGTTGGCGTGGGTGATGTTAAATTCGCTCTGCGGGAGCCGGGATAATCCGCCGGGATTCCAAAAGATGGTCGAAACGTCATTGGCGATTGCCACAAATGCACCTCCCATCGAGGCCGCCCGGGCGCCGACGGGGATCGTCAAAAAATTGGCAGCGGTCGTACCCACCTTTGTCTGGCAAAATGCCGAACTTCCCATAAAAAAGAGCAATAAGATGATGGCGAATAAAATCTTCATTTTGATATGCCTGTTCGTTATAATGCCCGATCTTTTCTGATCTGTTATTTTATGATAGCCAGTTTTCCGGTTTTTTTCTTCCGGATGCCTTGCGTTTCAATTACATAGAAATAGACGCCAAATGCCACATCCAGGCCCTCTTTGGATCGCAAATCCCACCGACAGGTGCCGTCCAGGAGACTCTCATCGTGCACCAGCGTCCTTATATGATGACCATTGGAAGCGTAAATTTTTATGGTGCTGTTAGGGGGCAGATGCGTGAAATAAACCACCCGTTCGCCCCGGCCCCTGACCTGTGAACTCAGCGGCCTTTCAAAGACATTTGTCACCAGATATGGGTTTGGCACTACCTTAATCCGGTCCATCTGCTGTTCGGCAAGATCCGGATCGGAAAGCGCAGTCCGTGAGTGATATGTAAAGACGTCTCTTTCCGAGAACGGTTTGAAAAAGCTGAGATAGAGGGTGTCTCCTGCCAGCGGCGGCCGTGCTTCCTGTCCGGTAAAAACAACCCGCCAGGAAAGCACGCTTCCGTCTTCATTTGAAAGATAGACGCTGTCGAAATGGGAGAGCGTGTCGCGCGGGCTGGAAGGACTTTCCACAAATCCGTATTCAATTTTCAGCGGATTCTTGTTGTCGGTTATATCATAGATCGCGAAATTGGTTTGACGGATTTGCAGGGGAGATGCATTCCCGAAAATTGAGGTCAGCCGGGACGAAGCATACTTCCATTCATTGTCAAATACGAACATGTAATCTTTGGCGCTGCGGGTACTGATAACATTCCCCCATTTGAAAACCGACACCACCGGTGTCAGGTTACTGGTATCGGGATGATTCCAGCCGCTGCGGGTGGTATCCAGGCGAATGCTGTCCGGATTCTGGAAGGCAGTGTTAAAGGATACACGCAGCCCGTCAAAAACATCTCCGTTATGTGGGCGGATATACGGATTATTTTTTAAAACAGTATCTCCGGATGCGGAATCAACGATATCGAATGTGCGGGCCATCGGAACGCCTTTTCTTACCGTATCGGAGAAGGTGAGGGTATAGGTAGCATTTTTCAGCAGAGACGGATTAATCACTTCAACGCTTGGCGTGTAGGTGGAAACGCCTTTCACCCGTGTCATATCAACCCCGGAAGCGGGCTCCTGATACCCGGCTACCGGGGCATTGGGAACGACTACCGCAGTGTTCTGGTCCGGGAAAATCTGCCCCGCAGCGTTTATAGTGATGGTCATTGGATTCTGAGACGGAAAGATTGATTCGGATTCCCGGCCGTGATCGTAAGCGCACACGGCATAATAATAGGTGCGGCCGTTCACTAGCCCCTTATCCACATAGGAATTTTGTATGCCGGAATCTTCGCCCAGGTAAAACGGGGTAGCACTGTTTTTGTCGTTCAGAATGGGATCGTAATTAAAAAAACCCGATATGTTGTTCGCCAGGTCGAACTGTTTTATCGGCCGGTAATCAACTTTTTGTCCATAGCCGTTGGTAATGGTTTTGACATCGTTAAAATACGGATCAGTGCTGCGGAAAATTTTGTAGCCCTCAAAATCATACTCCTGCAAGGATTTGTCGTAGCTATGTTCAGCAACCTTATCCCAGTAAAGGGTGACCTGGCTGTCACCGGGCACGGCGGTGAGAGTCGGCTTATCGGGGGCCTTGGGGAAATTGTAGTTGGAGTTGTAAATCAACTGGGCGATGTTCTTGCTGCGCACCACCGCGTCGTAGTCATCGCCAAAAACGAGAGCCAATGAGAATCGCTGTGTTTTGCCCGGCGGTAGTGAAAAGTATCCACTGCCGAAGATGAAGTCTCCATCCTCCCCGCGGGTTGCCCGATTCTTGACAACCGATTCCGGCACATCGAAACGACCCGGGGTCATCCGCTGCCACATTTCATTCTCGTTACTCATGTCGATGTCGGTTGACGGCACAAAGTAATCGAAGCTGGTTAAACCCAACTGATCGGATTCATCGACATCCTTGGAATCAAAATTCGGTTCGCCCTCAGTGGGAATTCCATCGCCTTCGCCGAAATCATGGGTCCCCGGCTTGCCGTCCGCGCCCACATCATCTTTATCCGGGTCCCAATCCCCGTCATTGTCGATGCCGTCGTCCCGGGCCTCATCTATCATAGGATCGGTCAGCCCCAGGTTGTTCACATAATCAAAATGCTGTACGGGTGCCGTTGTATCGATCAGTACCACATGGCCCGTGGTCTCCTTGTATTGGCGATAATGCACCTGGTAGTTTTCATCGATTAATCCGTCCAGATCATTATCCACGCCGTCATAGGCATTCTCATTCAGATGAAGGCCGGAAGGTCCTCCCAGCACCATATTCCCTTCCTGCAAAACAGTGGTGTCGGGAATAAGATGAAATTCCTGCCCCATGGAATGCACAGTGACCGCTGTATCCGGCATGATGAAAGGAATACGCTCGTAATTTTTGTTTCGGTTAATCAGTATCAACTTGTCGCCGGCGTGAACCTTGCGGGGCGTGAAGTCGGCACCGGTGAATACCGGGGCGGTCCCTCCGTAGCGGGCATTATCGCCGTCGTTGTCTATGCCGTCATAGTCATTCCCGGGAGACTCCAGGAACGCATAGCCGATATATCCTACATCATCAAAAGTGGGTTCCCAATTGGGATTGGCGGACGGGTTGATGTAGTGATCATAATCCCAGGTATAAAGGATCGATTCACGGATATTGAAAAAGGAAGCATCATCGATGTATTCCGTGCCGCCCATGGGGCCCACGCCCACATACGTTCCTACCAGGGTCCCGAAAGAAACCTGATCATAAAAAGAAGTCCCAACATTTTCCACCTCGTATAACCAGAAAATGACATCCTGCGCCAGTATATTGCGCCACTGCAGACCTCGCACAGTGACCCGCAATCCCTGTCCTTTGCGGGTAGGATCGGTGCTGTCCGGCAAAAAGGCGTATTGCCTGAACATCTTTTGATCCACATTATCGTCCATCATAAAAAAGCTTTCCTGATCGGCATTCATCTGGCCGCGTCCGAAATAGCCGTTCCATTCCGCCTTTCCATTCTCATCCACCCAATCAGGATGATCGGGCCAGGAGGATGGCCAGGTTCGGGGCTGGTTGCTCATGGCCACACCCACCCCGATTTCATCGATATCAGGATTGAAGAATCCGGGAATGGGCTCGAATCCCCAAAAAGTGCTGCCGCTCGGATCATAATCGGCGATCCCGGAACGGTCCGCATTGCAGCCTATGACCGAGTGAAGGGTATCCGGTACTCCATCATAGGCCCCTCCCACCCGGTAATCGCGGATCGGCAGCCGGACTCCCACCAGCGGCTGGATGTCTGTCGCGTAACCGTTGGCATCATATTTCCAGGCCACGTTGGTTCCTTGGCTGCCCGGCTGACCGATGACTCCCCAATTGCTGAAGGTGGTCCGGACCTCGTTTCCGTTGTGGTTACCTACCTTCCGGGCGGAAGAAGTCCCTCTCCCAATCTGGGCCGGGGCCTGGCTGGCTAACAGGATGCTTAATACAATGAGAATGAAAGAGTTTTGTGTGATGCGCTTCATCGGGACGTCCTTTTTAAAAAATCTCAATAAAACATTTTTGTCTCGTCAAACCATGCGGTCCGCCTGGTCACGGATTCAGATAGAAGCTCATGCCGACTTCAATCCGCCGCGGTTCGGAATAAAAAAGCGGATTACGGTAAAATTCATCCAGGGAATTTACGAGAACCGGTACATTCTGGTGCTGAAAGGTGTATTCATCAATAGTAAAATCGGCAGAGCCGCTGTCGTCATAGACCTGCAGCTGGTTTTTGAAATCAAACAGATTCAGGATGCGCGCAAAGATCATGATCCGCTGCCGGCCAAACAAAAAATCTTTTTGTGCTTTCAGGTCAACGTTGATATTAGCGGGCCGGATTTCCGAATTAGTCAGAAGTTTGGATATATTAATAGATTGTCTCGGCGTGTAAGGCATGCCGCTGCCGTACCGGCCGATAATGCTGAATCCCCAGTCGTCTTTTGAGACATAGCTGAAGGTGGCGTTAACAGTGTGAGTCTGGTCGAAGTCAAGTTTAATAAGCTGAACCTCCGGTTCCTCGCCGCTGATGCGGTGATTACGGGTAGCAGCGGGATCCGAAGCATTTCCTTTGGCGGTCTGCAGGGTATAATCCAGTTTGGCCGACCAATTCCCGGAAAGCCGTTTTTCAACAGTCAGCACAACACCGCGCACAAAACCAAAGTCGCTGTTCACCAGTTGGCTGTAGGTGCCGGACCCGCCAAAGAGATCGATCTCGTCGGCGCGGGTCCCCGCCAGGTTGCGGATATCGCGGAAATAGCCGGTGATGTCAACAGAAATGTCACTGGTGAGCGCCTGGCTGACGCCAACTTCCCCGTTAATTGTCTGCTCAGGATTAAGATCCGGATTTCCCGCCACGCCGAGGTTGCCCGTACCTACGCCAAATTTGTATTCCGGATTTTGATAGAGCAATTCGAAATTAGGGATCTGGAAAAAGTGGCCGTATGAAAAATGGAATACGCCCCGGTCGCTGATGGGGAATGAGACTCCCAGGCGCGGGCTGAACTGGTACTTGGCGGTGGCGTCCTTATACCAGTAGGTTCTCCTTTCTGCCAGGGTACGGGCCAGGTTCTCAGGGCGGCGAGGGCGATGGATGTCTGGATCCGACGGATCATTCAGGATCTGCCCGTCCGGGAAAAATGAATCGAACCGCAGGCCGGCATTTATGATCATCTGGCTGAGTTCAATTTTGTCCTGCAAGTAGAAAGAAAATTCTGCGGGTTTGCGGGTGTAAAGGTCTATGGAGGTATATTCATACAGATCATCTGGATTGGGGATATGCACCTTGACAAATGGATTCCCCGAAATGGAAGGATCTTGCAGTCCGGCTTCCTGAATCAGGGTCAGATTACGATAATCCAGTCTGTAGCGGCTGAAATCGAGACCTAATTTTACCTGGTGTATTTTGGTGATCTGGGAAGTGTAGTCGAACTTGGCCGTCCATGTGTCAGTGGTGCGGTTGAGATGCTGAGGTTTGGTGCCGCCGGTGAGAAAACTGGGAGTCTCCTGCGGCTGCTGGTTCGTTAATTTATAATGGGTATAGCGGCTGTCGGCCAGATTTTGATAGACATAATGTTTGTATTCGTTGGAAAAATATGAAGCGCTGAGCTGGTAATAATTGGAGGCATTCAGCACATGGTTTATCGTGAAGATATGAGTGTATCCGTTGCTGAACCGTTTAAAATCGCCATCCGGATTGTAAGCGTAGTTGTGGTCGTACTCCCGGTACTGCATCAGATCTGCCAAAAAATTGTAGCTGAATTTGAGAGTGGAAACGGGTTTGAAAACCAGCTTGCCCTGCAGGTAGATCCTGTCATTTCCGTTCATGGGAACGAACGCTCCGTCACCGGTCCGGCCAATTTGATAACGATATTCGACCGGCACATTGGGACCGTTATTTATGGTAATGTCCCACGGATTGAATACCCGCCGCCCGTTGATCCAGCCGCCAAAATGGGTATACCTTGAATTGATATAAAAGCTGAGCTTGTTCGGAACAATCGGCCCCGAGACAAATCCCTCAAAATTGCGAATCGACGAAGGATCAACCTGATCGATGGCCCGAAATACATCGGTATGCGTGGAAACATGATCTCCCATATAGCCGGAAAGACTGGCATTGAAATGATTGTCAGGCTCCTTGGTGGCTATATTTACATATCCTGATAATGCTTTTCCGTACTCGGCATTGAAGGCTCCGCTGATAAACTGGAATTCCTGGATGGCATTGGCATTTACATCGATTACAGTAGAGCCGTCAAAGGCATCGGTGATCGGCACTCCGTCGATGGCATAAACGATTTCTCCAGTGCGCCCGCCCCGTACATGACCGGATATAAAACCGGCCTGCAGCTCAAGGATTTCCCTGAATTCGGTGACTGGCAGGGCCTTTATGTCCTCCGAGCTGACCACTGCCGTGGAAGCAGTCAGGTCTTTGGTGATAATTGGCTTCCGGGCTTCCACGACAATGGTCTCACCCAGATCCAGCGCGGTTTCATTCAGGTCGAAATCGATGCGGGTAGTCAGGTCTATGGAGACTTCCACGTCCCGGAAGGACATTGTCCGGTAGCCGATAACCGATGCGGTAACGGTATAATTTCCCGGGGGCACGTTCAGAATCATGTAAAATCCGTCCTCGTCTGTTGCCGCGCCTAAAGCGGTATTTTCCAGATAAACATTTACATAGGGCAGGGGATCACCGTTTTTGCCATCGGTAATCCTGCCCATTATTTTCCCAGTTATTCCTGCAACTGCCGGTACGACAGCGCATAAAAATAATAAGATTGAGACAACCGGAAAAAAATTAATGCGACTGCGTGTTGAGAAAATCATTATCCACCTGTATGATTTCATCTTAGGATCAAATCCCGCCGGCGAACTGGCAGGGTGCTTAGCCGCCGGCGGAATCATATGCACAGCGTATATGTCCCGGCTTACTTCATGAGGAGCATTTTCCGGGTAATTCTTGTTTTTCCCGAGCTCAATTCATAGAAATAGACACCGCTGCCGAGGAAGGAGGCATCAAATCGGACCTGGTGGATTCCGGCGTTCTGCTTCCCATTGAAAAGCGTTGATACTCTTTGTCCCAGTATGTTATAGACATTAAGCTGAATTTCAGAGCTCGCCGGAAGCGTATAGCGAATGGTCGTAACCGGGTTGAAAGGATTGGGATAATTCTGTTCCAGCACAAACGACTGAGCCATCACGTCCTTTGCCGGCTCGATAGCCGTGGGGGCACTCAGAGAACCGAAATAATCCATTACCTCGGTCGGCCCGCCTACCATAACATTTACCCAGTGATCCCTGTCCTGCATTTCATTGTCCAGCGGGTGATATCCGCCGTTAATGGTATCGGCGCCGGAGTACATCGCACCATATTTGTAGAGTCCCGGACCGCCGTCATTTCCAAGCGGAAAGGTGATATTGGCTGACCAGATGTTATCGCCCGCTGATTTGTCTCCGTTTTCGCCGGAATCATTCAGCACCTGAAGCGTTCCGCCGGATGTATCGGACGGCGCCCAATCGCCTCCCCAACTGCCCAATACGGAATTCTGCCCTTTTAGACCGACAAATATCAAATCAGCCGGATTTATGGGATCATCGGTATAGAAATTGGTTGCATGAGTCATATCAACCTGAAAAAGGATGGTGACTGCGTCTGTTAATGGCGGCTTTATCGGAAAGATATCCGGCTTAAATGCGGGCACATCTATCACGGCATCTTCGCCCTGAATGAAATGCCATTTATCCGGTGTAATTTCCCATCCCCAGTTAAAAAAATCGGCTTCCGGCTCTGCCTTGCATTTATACCTCGTGGAGTCGCCTTCCACTCCTTTAATGGTCATCGTGGCATGGAAGACTCCGGGATTGAACGGGTCTTCCCGGAATGTCCGGTCACTCAGGCTGTCGATTACCACTGCACCGCTCCAATCCAGGCCCATCAGCATTACGCTGTCTGTGGCAGGATCGAAAAATCCCAGACCCGATCCGTATATATCAGTCATATCAAGCGTAAAATTGAGAGTGTTGATCACGGAAAGGTTTACAACGGTGTCGCGATCGAAATAAACAAGCTGCAAAACCTGAGGTGATGAGGCATCCAGCGTAAAATTCCGGTTCGGATCGCCCTCCCAGATAGCATCATTGATCTGATACTTGAATTCGAACAGGGTCCCCACATAAGAATCGGGAATTTTAACGGTTTTGGTAAAAATGGTATCGTGGTCCATGTCCTCCATCCAGATAGCCCCTTCTGACGGGAACCAGTCGCCGCTCAACCCGATTTCGTCCATGAAACTGGTTAAACATTCCGGGAATTTATTTCCACATCAAAATTAAATAGTAATATCCGTTTATCCGTTTAACCAGCAAGCTTAAAAGAAAATAATACAAATGAGAATGATAAGGGATACGAGCGCGACAGATAATGCAATATTAATTCGCATCCACCAGGGATTCTCCGTCCCAACGGCCATGTTCAGTGCGGATTGCTGCAGTCTGCTGCCGGAGATTGTTAATCCGGCGATTTTTTCAGCCGGCGGCTGTTCATCCTGCAGACTGAGCAAGGTCAGGACAGCGACAGAAATGATGAAAAGAAAAAGTGCAAAATGCAGGAAATTCATCTGCACGAACCAATCCATGCCGGGCAGGGAAAATCCGCTCTTCTTGAACATGATCTCCAGTGCCAGGCGAAGTCCGCCGATTATAGCTCCGGTGATCAATGCATAAATGGCGCCGCGCCCGTTCACCCGCTTCCATAAAACCCCCAGGATAAAAACAGCGGCAATCGGGGGGCTGATATAGGCCTGAACGCTTTGCAGATAGATGAATAATTGGGAGCTGATGCTATGGATAAGCGGGACCCACATTATCCCCAACATGACCATAACGGCCGTGGCCAAACGCCCTACCAATACCAGTTCCCGTTCATTGGCCAGGGGCCTGAAATGGCGGTAGAAATCCATGGTGAACAAGGTGGAACTGCTGTTAAAGCAGCTCGCCAGGGAAGACATCACGGCCGCCAGGAGACCGGCTATTACAATACCTTTGATCCCCACCGGCAAAAGATGACTGGTGACCAGAGTTGGAAAGGCTTCGTCGCCAGAGATTTCGGGAAATAAGACAATGGCAATCAGGCCAGGGAGAACGAGGATAAAAACGGGCAGCACTTTAAGAAAACCGGCGAAGATGGCCCCGCTACGGGCATGATGGATATTCTTAGCGCTGAGCACCCGCTGGACAATAAACTGATCGGTGCACCAATACCAGATTCCCAGGATCGGAGCGCCAAACAGAATACCGGTCCATGGGAAATCAGGATCTGACATCGGCTTGAACATGGAGAAAAATTCATGCGGCAGTTTTGCCTCCAGCCCCGAAAAACCGCCCACCTCCTTCAAACCCAAGAAGGTCAACAGCGCGGACCCGCCAATCAGCACAACCGCCTGAACCAGTTCGGTGTAAATCACCGCCCCAAGACCGCCAGCGATGGTATAGAGACCGGTGATAATGACCAGCATCACGGCCGAGGTTACCATATCCAGCCCCAGAATCTTGTTTAATAGCAAGCCTCCGGCAAACAGCGTAACAGAGATCTTGGTCAGGATGTAAGCTACCAGCGAGACAGAGGTCAAATACATGCGGCTTGCCCGGTTAAACCGTTTCTCCAGAAATTCGGGCATGGTGAAAACACCGGATTTCAGATAAAACGGGACAAAAATCCAGCCAAGAAAGAGCACGATGATTGAAGCCAGCCATTCGAAATGGCCGACTGCCAGGCCGCTGCTGGCGCCTGACCCTGCCAAACCGATAAAATGCTCACCCGAGATATTGGAGGCAAATAAAGAGGCACCAACGGCCATCCAGCCCACATTGCGTCCGGCCAGGAAATATTCGGTACTGTTTTTTCCTTTCCTGGCGAAATAGGCGCCAATCGTCAGAATGAGGGCAAAATATCCAAAAATGATCAGCGTGTCATAAATTGAAATCGAAAGCGACATATCTTTCCTGTGTCCGGTGGCCGATAAGCCCCTCCCCAAACCAAGTCTATTTGGACAAATGTTGTGCCACTGCATCCTCGAGCCTTCTCCGGACCATTTATCTTTGCTGCCGGAGAGCAGAGATGCTATATGTGCGACTGAAAAAGATCAATAAAATAAGGTACTATCTAATAAAAACCTTTTGGGGTGGCATGAAAAGAATTGTGAAATGGACGATGCGCGGAATTATTCAGCAGAATCTCAGGTTATCAAAATAGATAAGATACTATTATCGAAAATGATAACTATTTTTGAGGGAAATCAAGAAAAAGAAGGGCTGTATGACACACCGGGCTGCTTGAACATACAATTATTGAATCAATGACGGTTTATGAAAGCGAGTATGCGTGAACCATATGCAAAGGCAGATCAATAATCCGGAATCAACCATCCCGGATGTTCGGTTCAGTATCCGGAAACAACAATCCAAAATTATTTCAGGCACACTATTTTAGCCCCAGCTCCTTGCACAGGCGGTGGAAATTCGGCGGCAGATATCCTAATTTTTCAGCGGCCTCGGCATCCGTGCGGCAATTATTCCTGACAAACTGGACGTATTGTTTTCTGAACTCCGTCTCCATCTGCTTAAGGGGCATGAAGCGGTTGTCCTGAAAGACCGGCAGTGACATCAGGCCGGTGCGTCCGCGTTTATCCATATCGATGGCATGCTGCACAGTGGATTTATCGATTTCGCCCGAGCCAAGGATGACTATCCGGTTAATTACATTTTTAAGCTGCCGGACATTTCCCGGCCAGCGGTAAGTTGAGAGCGTTTCCATTGCCTCTTTGGAGAGTCCGGGCTCGGACACTCCCATGTCTCTGCTGAAAATGTTGAGAAAATGCTTTGTCAGCAGCGGAATGGTCAATTTCTCCCTCCTGCAATACGCGCAGCAGTTTGCCCTGAGCTTCGGGGGGTAATTCTGTAATTTCATCCAGAAAAATAGTCCCGTGGTTGGCCTGTTCAAACAAACCTTGCCGCGGTTCCCTGGCACCGGTGAACGCCCCCTTCTCAAACCCGAAGAGTTCACTTTCCATCAATTCTTTTGGAATGGATGCGCAATTTACGGTCACAAAATTTTCATATTTGCGTTTGCTGAAATAATGAAGATTGCGGGCCACCAGTTCTTTGCCGGTTCCGGATTCCCCCAGGATCAGGATACTGGCATTCGGCAGGGCATACTTTTGAATCTGCTGCCTGAGATCCTGTATCGCGGGCGATTCTCCAATTATAGCAGTTTTTGCAATCAGCATATTGATGTTCTTGTCAAGCTTATCATGTGACCGAATGCGTTCCATCTCCAGTTGTTTCTTGTCATAGGCGTTAAGGATGCTTAATACAAAATCGGTGGGCTGGTAAATATAGTCTTCGATGTCGCCGGGATATTTCGTTCCATACCAGAATGCCCCGCTGTTCAGCAACTGGTTGGCGAAATGAATATTGGTCTGATTTATGGTCATCTTAGTAATCACCAGGATCTGCAGGGTCGGCTGCAGCTTCTTAAGGTCCCGGATGAGTTCCTCTCCGTAAAGACCGCCTGATATCTGGTAATCCATGACCGATACATCAAACCCTCCCGGATTGTTGCGTAATGCATTCAGGGCTTCTTTGCCGCTGGAAACCACCTCGCTGATATCAATCCTTTCCCGATAAGGAGCAAGTGTATTGCTGATGCGCTGCACATCGAATTCTTCATCTTCAATTACCAGCAGCCTGATTTTCTCTTCATTCATAATTCTTTGCTCTCTCCTTGCGGTATGGTAATGGTAAACTGCGCGCCGCCTGCATTTCCATTCGCCGCATCCAGCGACCACCTGCACCATTTCCGGCTGATTTCGAAGGCAAGGTAACAGCCATACCCGGCATTTTGACCGGACTTCTTTGTAGTAGTATTTTCATGAAAAATATGTCTGATCCCGTCTTCATCAAATTCCAGCAGTGAAGCATCTATTCCGCGGCCGTCATCTGATATCATGATCTGAAGCTGCTTTCGTCGTGAGTCAAATAATGTCCGGATGGTTACGGTGATGTCCAGATCTGCATTATGATCCAGGCTGTTTTGGATGAGCGGCTCAATTATCTCCCACACCACATATTCATTGACCGGGACAGGCGGAAGATTGTTATCCAGCGCCAGATTAAAATGCGTGCCCGAGCTCCGCTGGTAATTCCGGTTAAAAATATTGCCAACGATGAAGCGGATTACTTCATTTATATTGGTTTGAAAGACAGGGTCGCGGACAACATTCAGCGGCGGCTCATATGTTTTCATATCATAAATTACCCGGGACACGAAATTCGCATACTTGATAATCTTGTTCCTGAGAGAATCGATATTCTGCGGAGTAAGCGACCGCACATCCGTTTTGATGAATCCCATAATTTTTTCGGCTTTATGATGGGCGTGATAAATACGTTTAGTGAACAGCGATTCCTTTTCATGTTCGACCTGCTGCTTTATCTGCAACTGTCTTTCATCAAAAAGTTCGGACTGCGCCATATCCCGTTCTTTGATCATATAAGAACCCATGTAAAAATTTGCCAATAATGCCAGCAGTATCAGCGCAGAGAAAATCGCACCGGTTTCACCGGAGACCGAACTGATCTCGTTGGCGATATTGGTGAAATCCGGTGATATTTTCATATAAACCGCCCCCGCAATTTCGCCCATGGGTCCAAACGGAACCAGCACGTTGAAAGTCCGGGATTCATCCATAAAGCTGGTTATTTGCTCGTTCTTAAAGAGTTCATTTTTGCTGCTGACATAATACCTGACTGCTCCGGCATAGCGGGTATCCATCGCATCGACAGGTGTTTCCTTGTTAAGGAAAAAATCATAAAGTTCATTGCCGTCATCAATAGTAAAAATACGATCGCCCGAATTAACAATAACGCACAGATTGCTCACATTTTGCCGGAGCGATTGCTGACTCAGGATGATATTGAATTCCCTGACTGCTACCTTATGGCTTTCTGCGGTGCGGGTAACACTGAGCTCATGCTCCAATAAGAGCTCGAGCGAGGTGGCGGTCAGATCGGCGAAGTTTTCTGCTGAATCCTTGCGATACAGCTCCATCGTTTTGCTCAGCAGGTTATCAGTGGAAGCTGTGTTGATATATGACAAAAGCGTTTGAAATAATAACAGAATAGCGAACAGGATAATAAGATGCTGAATCTGGAACCGGTAATTTTTCATTTTTTCAAAAAAATGTCTCATGGAAATTCATCCTATTGCTCTTTTTAATCTGAATGACCAGCCAGTATTTTGCCGTTTATTTCTTTTTCGGAGAGGGAGAGTGCTTCTTCTGGCGAAATCTGCCTTTCCAGGGCCCT
Organism: Calditrichia bacterium; assembly: GCA_037381445.1. Lineage (GTDB taxonomy): Bacteria > Calditrichota > Calditrichia > RBG-13-44-9 > RBG-13-44-9 > JARRQT01. The sequence goes on along the minus strand of JARRQT010000094.1, from coordinate 7,343 downwards.
GTGAATATAATATGAAAGCACATTGGATATTTTGGTGTATTCCGGATGTGCAGGACGAAAAATGCCTCTTTCCAACAGGCTCCCGAAATCGGAAAGATGGGAATGGGCTGCTATATATGAGGAGTCGGCATAGATACTCTTCAGAATGGGAAGAAATCCGGCGGTTTCGTACAAAGTTTTTTGTGCTTCATCGGAGAGAACATATTTGAGGAATAAAACAGCTTCCTCTTTATTGTGGGAATGTCGGGAGACCATCAGGTTCCATCCGCCGAATGCAGATGCAGGTTCTCTCCCTGTGAGGTGAGGAAGCGCGGCGATCCCCAGCAAGTCCGCCTTTTCTTTTCCATAAGGATAATCTGCGGCCTCGCGCAGTAATCCCGGCCATCCGCGCAAAAACAGAGCGTCTTGGGCCAGCGCATAGGAATAGCTTGCACTTTCATTGAAACCAAGAACTCCAGCCGGCGAGCAGGATGCCTCATTCACCAGATTCACCAGCAGCTGGCAGGCTCGAATCAGGCTGGGATTGTTCAAATGAATTTTATTCCCGCTAATAAAATCGGAAAGGGATTCACCGCACACTTCCATTAAGTGCAGAGTCAGCCCTTCATAATTCTCGGCCTGAAATACATAAAACGGATAATCGGAAGGCGCTGATTTTTTAAGCCCGATAAAATCGTCCCAGGTCATGGAAGATTTTAACCGGCGCTCCAGCGCTGCCGGATTTGGCAGATTTTGAAGAAGGTCTTTCCGATAATAGAGAACGCCAATATCGATGTGCAGCGGGACTCCCACAAGAATATCTTCCTGGTAGCAGGTGGACAAAGCTGCAGGAAGGATACGCCCAATCTCCCGTCGAGCAAAATAGCGGGAAAGGGGTTCTGCCCATTTTGCGAAGCGCGGTACCCAGATCTGATCAACGGTAAAAATGTCAATCCGGCTGTTGCTGTTCCGCAGCGCACGGGCGATCAATTCCTTCCGTTCATTGGTAGTGAATTTGCTGAAGGGAAGATCGACCGCCACCACTTCTATCTTTCCGCGATATTTTTGATTGAAATGCTCGATTATCTCCTTATGGGCCGGTGTGATGTTGTCAGCAAAATAAATTTTTCTGATTTCCCGTTTTGAACCGGTAATGCTGAAAGGAAGAAGATAGAAAATGAGGGAAAGAAAAATTGCCACCATGAACATCACGATAGCAAGATTATAACGTGCTGCAAATGAACCGGAATTCAATTTTGAGTGCTGAGAATGGCTACCTGAATCTTTCATAACAAATCTCCGGCTTGCTATAAGATTCTGATTCGCATTTTGGCAACTGCGCTAAAGATTAAGCTATAATTAAAAAAGGTAAGAGGCAAGAGGAGATTACTTTAGCTATCTCTTAAAAAGTCAGAGAGTTTTGGATGGAAAATAAGGCTACTTCAAAATTCAAAATGACGATTTCCGGCTCGGACAAAATAATTAATATTTCATAGAATCATATATATCATTTTTTATCATAATTTGAGAGATATATATTGATCAAGCCATCCGTTGAAACTCATCGACCTCAGCAGTGAATGTTCTCGGACATGTTACTATGTTATTCTTTATTTGTATTGCCGGGCAGATGGGAGTAATTGCCATTTGCAATATTTAAAAATCCATAATGCTCTCCAGCCTCGTCAGAATCCGATGGAATTGGCAAAACCACAAATGGGTTGGATTTTTAGATCCAATCTAAGGGGCCTTATTTGGGTTTTGCGGCTCATGACGCCAGATGAATGAATTAGGAGGTGCTACCTGCGGCAATATAATATGGTCGTTTCAGGTGAGGGACTGCCTGCATGGGTTCCTGACCAAATCCAGGAAATCCGGTATTCACTCTATCCTGTCCGGCATAACTTCGCCCACGGTGAAGATCGGATTGTATGTCGCCAATTCGGGTTATTGCGGGTAATGGAAGCATTTGATATCTATGTTTCGCAAGAAGCCTGTATAAGGCTCTTAGCCTTGCCACAATCGAATGAAACCCATGAAACCATAGAATGGTTGAATTCGATGGCAGGCTCTTAAAATCGATGTGGTGTACATTATTTTGATTTTGCAGTATATCCCATACTTCTACCACAGCCTTGGCACATCCTCTTTTGGGGGACAAAGATATGAGTGACCGCAGGATTTACCCCGTCATTAATGATGAATGAGCGGCGATGACCTGCCATTTGTTGTTTCCTCCTTTTTGCCAGACGCGAGTAAAACGCAGAATTGCAGTATATTGCGCACCTCCGAATTCTCCGGAAATAGGTGAAAGAACCGAGACAATTGCAGTATCACCCTCCACCCTAATTCGCTGTTCAGACTGGTTAATTGACTTGATTTTGGCAGTGCCTGAACGATAAGCTTCGATATCATTCTCCTTTGACACGACTTGACCAAGATGATTGGTAAAGATAAGCCTGTCAGCTAAAAACTCATCGAGAACCGATGCGTCAGAATTTAGCATCGCTGCTTTAAGTTGATTTTCCAGGACTGCAATAGTCTTATTGTCCATTTTTATAAATCCTTTTTGTTTTGTTCACCGAAGGCATTAGTGGTAAGCGGAGCAGGTGACACCTAAAGCTGAAGCGATGCAGGCCAATAAACATACCGCATTTTTCAAGGACTACCGCGAAGAGGGCGTGCCGCCCACCCAGGTGCCGGCGGGAGTTGCCGATCCTTTGGGGGAGAAAGTAATGTCAGCACCGGAAGAAATGATCATTAACCGCTCGGATGTTTTCGATACCGACCACCGGGACCCGGCCCACAGCTTCAACAGCTTTGTCTGCGAGGAATGCGGGGAAATGACCGTGACCGAATACGGACGTCTCAAGGGCGACAGCAAAGTCTGTATGGATTGCGCCAAAAAATGAGTAAGACAAAGCGGGCAGGTTGCCATAACCTGCCCTTCCTTTTCTCCTACAAATTTCATTAAAAATTATTTCAAAATCGATTCAACCAACCATATTTGATGCCAGGAAACCAAAGGCCTCGGTTAATGTCGGATGCGGATGGATTGCCTGTGCCACATCTTGCAGGGTCATTTTTTTCGACACCATCAGGGCTGCCTCCCCGATGATTGAAGCAGCTCCCTTCGTAAAGATATGGATACCCAGGAATTCGCTGTTTTTCCTGTTCACTACAAATTTAAGATATCCGCAGGGATCTCCGGTAATCTGTGCAGCTGCATCGATATTGTAATCATACGAGCCGGTTACAACGTCGAAACCATTTCTTATTGCTTCTGCCTCGGTATACCCGGCGGAAGCAATTTCCGGATCGGAGAAGAGTACCCAAGAATTTTTGCCAAATTCTTTTTTATGGATGTTTCCCATCAGGATGTTTGCTGCGGCGATATGAGCCTCATAGGTTGCCGTATGCGCAAATTTCGGTCCTTCAATAACATCGCCGGTGGCGTAAATCCCCTTCACAGTTGTCTCAAGGTAATCATTTACAGAGATGCCATGCCGGTTGAACCCAATGCCAGCCGCTTCCAGGTGAAGCGCCTCGATATTCGGTACCCTGCCCGCCGCAGCCATTACCTGTTCGGCCAAAACAACTTTTTTTATGCCGGATTTATCAACGATTATTATATTGAAGTTTCCGCCCGATTTATTTATTTCCACCACTTTTGATGAAGTAAAAACATCGATGCCGGAAGCGACCAGTTTTTGAGTGAGCGCCTGCACAAATTCCGGTTCAACGATGCCTGATAAAAGGTCGTCCATCATTTCAATAATTGTGCATTTCACATCAAGTTTCGTCAGCATTTGCGCCAATTCAATACCAATTGGGCCGCCTCCAATGATGACCATTGATTTGGGCAGGACTCTTTCCTGAAAAAGCATTTCGCTCTTCAGGACTTCCCGCACTGCATCCCCGCGGAATTCAGGCATAAATGGAATCGATCCGGTGGCGATGATTGCATTGTTAAAACCATAACGATTTTTCGCCCCGCCCACTTCTTCAATTTCCATTTCCCGATCTGAAATAAACCTGCCGGTGCCGGAACTGAAAGTTAAACCGGATAATTGTTCGATATGCTGCCTGGCTGCCTGGGAACGTAAGGTGAGGATACTATCCATTCTCTTCTTTATATCATCCCAGAGATCTCTCATATCTTCAAGTTTTTCCTGAGTGAGGAGGGCTGTAGTTTTAAGCTGCGCATATTGATCTGCCGAGTGTTTTATAATCTTTGAAGGAATACAACCAACAAACAAACATGCGCCGCCAAGTTTGCCCGACTTTTCGACCAATAGTACTTTTTGGCCTTTTGAAGCCAGTTGAATTGCAGCGGGAGTTCCTCCCGGTCCGCCACCGATAATAATAGTATCAAATTTTTGCATTGCGCCAGTACCTCCTCAAATTGGATTAAAAATAAATACATTATGCAAGACCTTCATGAACAATATGTTCCATCTCCGCGAACGGGTGATATATAAAACAAAAATTTTCACTTTAAGTTCATCGATCGTCGAATGGCTATAAAATGGTTTGATTATATCATTTTTCGTTCCGGGGCGCGAGGGCCGACGCCACCGATATTGTGCCTGGATGTTTAATTTTAAAGAAATTGGAAAGGACGTGCCAGACAAAGTGAGGAAAAATGATAGGCTTCCGGGGGCACATGATGGTTCTATGCCAAGCCCAAGTGTGATTGAGTGTATGATCGCAGATTAGGTTGGATTATTGGTAATGTCTGATAAACCGTTGTCTTGGCAGATTATGAAAGACGCAGGAATTTTGCGGACCGGATTGATTCAGGCCCTTTGGAAACGGCTTCCCTCCTCAAAATCGCTGGAACTGAAGCAACAATAAAATGGACGGATATTTGATTAGGCTTTTGGCATCGATCTGAGTTAGCTTCTTTTGCATTTGCGGTTTGGAGAAAGCCGCCATATGTGCCGCTCAGCCTTGCCAGGATCGGTTGGAAACGAAGAAGTTAAATATATCGGATTTTCGGGCAGGCGTTTAAAATCGATCTGAGGCACCTTATTTTGGTTTTGAGCCGCTTCATAAGGCCCAAGGGGAGAGGGGGGGCATCATCAGTCAATCCATGATATTCACGGAAAGGTTTTAACAAAACTGGTAGCCAATGTCCGCCTGGTTCGGCTGCAATCTTCAATATATGTTTGGCTGGGATCATTGAAGAGGCTTGCGAGCTTGAAAAAATCGCCGGTCAGGCCGATAGTATTTATTGCTCAACGTTAACTGAAGAATGATTAATGTTCTTCTGGCAGGGCCTCTTTTTTGTCTTACCATTTAGGACAAATGATTATCGGCCTTTGGCTTATTTTCGCCAAATTACCATGTAACCATTATGGTTCTCTTCAAGTATATAATCTTCCATCGTTTCATAATTGAAAAGATGTAATATCTTCTTTCGCGTTTCTATGGAGAGTGTAGTGTAGACAAATGCATTACCATCTGGATTCCAATAAATATTATTAAAGTATCTTCCCTCTATTTTGGGCTTTGATAATTCGAAAAGCGCATTATATCCTGTTTCAGATAATATTAAGTGCTTATATTCCAATAATTGCTCCTGCGAAATCTCATTTGCCACTTTTGTTCTCCACGAATAGATGAAATACTGAATGGGGGCTCCGATGTCAGTATATGCATAAACTATGATTTGCTCGTTAGGAAGTTCTGCAAGAAATCCTACGCCCTGCATATGAGCTAATGCTTGGATTCCATCCTGAATGCCATCTCTAAAATAGGTTATCCCGGACCATTCATATCCCCAATGTTGAACTATGGCCGTATTATTTGCCGGAGAAAAGTTATGGGCGATCGGCGCATGATATCCTTCGCCATCATTGCTGGTTCCTTCCAAAATAATCCATTTTTTATTTGATAAATGGTCCCAAACGAGGCTTTTGAAGCTATCGGAAAATTCACTGTGGGGAGTAAATTGGATTGCCGAGATTAGTTTTGTAGAATTATCATAATTGACTCCAGGGCAAAAATAGGCGCCTGAATCTGCATGCAGCTGAGCGACAATATCATTGTTTGCTAAAATCGATATGGTTAGCGAATCAACCACTATGATGGCATCAATAAAATCTTGAGGTTGATTCCGTGCTTGAACGGACAATATGTCCTTTGAAAAACCAAAATACAAATGAAGAATTGTGATGACAATGATCGTTGTTCCGGCATTTTTAATGTTCATATATAAACCTCCTTCTTAGGGCTGACCTGCAAATTAGCTCCTCCTGCTATATTTTAAATGTTCTTTAATACATCCGTTTTGTTTCCATCAACCCGCATATTTTCGTGAATGTCCACAATATGCTCTTCCAGGCATATTATCTTTAGTTCCGACAGCCTGACACCATGCCTGCGCTGCATATCCTCTTTTTTTGCACGATTATGTGAAAACCTCCGAAAAAGAATTCTTTTTGCAGAAGAATAGCTATTACACCGATCTTAGCATTAAATCAATAAAACCTGTATCGAATTTCCTGGCAGAATTGAGCGAGCCTATTTCCCGTACCGCTGGCAAATAATATGATAATGTGTGTAGTATAATAAATTTATATTGAATATTCAATACACATGACTAATATTTTTCTAAATATAATGTAATTTCTTTATTGTATTAGTTGAACTCCCGGAGACCACTTGCAGTTGGACGGCCTGTGACATTGACTGAACATGCCCATGCGGGATTTGATGGCATAACCACCGGATCGTCCGGCTATCAACGGTTTGAAGATAGAGCGCGGTATTTAAGGCCCCTCAGCCTTGCCACAATCGAGTAAAACTGATGAAACCATAGAAATTGATGGCAGGCTCTTGGAATCGGTCAGTGGTACCTTATTTTAAATTTGCGGCCGCTTAATCAGGCAGATAGGGAAGTGCGTCATTTCCAGCCGCTAATCGCCCAAGCGATGTTGAAATGAAGTTGTCAGTCAACCGTAGAATATTCGCGGAAAGGGTATTACAAAACCGGCAACCAGGGTCCGCATGGTTCCGCTGTAATCTTCAATATATATTAAGCGCGGATAATTGGAGGAGCCGATGCTACCGGGAAAGGCACAACCTGGATCACCGATATGGGTTGCTCAAGGGCCATTGAAGAATGATAAATGTCTGACGGACTGGCCGTGTTCTTTGCCTGATTTAATAGGACAAACAAAGGTTACCCATTATTTCAATTGATGCTCAGACAAGGCGCTCAATCAGGCTCGCTGCTTGGGGCGCGCCCCCGTAAGACCGCATCCTTTCGCTCAGTCTTTTAGCATTCACGGCGAAAGATTCGTCCGATAGGATTCTGAAAACCTTGTCTCGCACTTCCTGCGCCGAGATTGACTTAT
>JARRQT010000093.1:0-11766 GCA_037381445.1 Calditrichia bacterium | reverse complement strand
AAAAAAGCATGTCATAACAACAATAAGAAAATTCAATAATAAACAAGCTTTGTATTAAATCACTACTTGTGGATTGAGGATGCGGTGGTTTTCTGCTCCCGATCTGAGTGCAAAAATAGAAATCCTTACTTCATTTAGGGCCAGGAATCATGATAATTCTGAACATAATTCTGAAAGCGCAGATGCGAAATCCTCTAAATTGACAGATCATTCATGCTTGAGAAAAATAAAACTTTTCCTTGATTTTCAGGATATGTAAAAATAGATTTAATTGTCACATTACATGAAAGATTCAGGGAAGGAAAATTTTTGGTTAACCATCCGTACGCGGGAATTTCATTTTTATCTCTTGAGAATAGCTGTCTGATATAAAAGAACAGAAGTTCTGCCGTCTGTTTGATTTTGCATGACGGAATAATCCTGGTTATTCGTCATAAAAACCTGAATAAAGGGGAAATTGATATTTCCAGATTTCTGCCTAACCCGGCTGGTATTTTAAAAAATATTCGAAATTCATGTGACTCCACAATTCAAAGGGGATATTATGGAAAAGGCTTTCCTGCAAATTTTAATGTTTATTATTTTATTGATTGCCTCAGCTTTCTCTCAAAATCCGGCAGATTCCCGGACGTTGGACAGCCATCATCTGGCCGCTACAATCGGGAAGTCCGGCGAAAGTTCGAGTGTTTCGGATTCTTCCCAAAAGGATTTGAATGAATTGAATTTCCGGTTAGCGAACGGTTTCAACAGCTATCTTTCCCGATATGCGCTTGATCATGACTATGCGGTGAGGGAAATCGATAATTACGCGGCGCTGCAGCCGGGAGTTATCCAGCAGGATAACCTGATCTACATGTTTGGCAGCGAGTACTATCAAACCGGGTACTATCTGAATGGAATCAATGTTAACAACCTCTATACGGGGAAGAGCGGCATCTACATTATTCCCGAGGCATTGGAAGGACTGCGCGTCGGCAGTTTGCCCTATCGCAGTGATTTTGGCGGGGCGAGCGGCGGGATGATCGATGCCCGGATGCGGACAGGAGGTAAATCTCTGCAGGCCGCTGTTCTTTACCGGACCGATGGCTTTGCCCGAGAAGGCAAACAATTCCTGAACACTTATTCCTATGGCTATCAAAGCACCGTGGCAATGCTTTCGGGGCCGCTGGTCACACCGCGCATCCGTTTCTTTCTGGCCGGGGAATTCAATCCCATACGGGACCGCGCCAGGCGATTTGTGGAAGGATTCACCATGGATAATTTGGTAAATATAATGATGTATCCTTCAGTTGATACCCTGAACATAAATTACCGGGACGGGAACACTCCGGCCAATAAACAGGAAAGGCTGGCGTTCAACGGCAATCTGGTCTATGATTTCAGCCCACTGAGCGGTCGAATTGATTTCACCTATCTGAAAAACCGGGATCATTTGAACGAGACGCCGATCATATCCTATTTTAATGATCGAAAAGCATATAATGATGAATACAGTTATTTTCTGGATGGCAGCCTGGACTATGCGTTCAATCCGCGGGGCAGGGCTGAACTGCGCTACAGCACTTATAATAGTTTTGTGGAACGCAAAGATGATCTGTTTGGATCGGATTATCTGGCATGGTACGACAGCACCGCCAACGCCGCTAAAGGGATCAATTATCCGGGCCGTTACCGGGCACCCTCGGACTACATGATCAATGGGATAAAATTTCAGGGACCCGGCGCCCCGTATGAAAATCAGTATTTCAAGTCGAAGCTGGAATTCAGGGAGATTTCCGGTAATCTCTATTATAAATTTTCAAATCTGCTGAACCTGCAGGTCGGCATGACGGACCGCCGCTATAAGCAGCGGTATTTTTCCATAGAACCCGATGTCATTTCCGTTTATTCCGTGTATCCTGAAGCAGAAGGGCCCCAGGATGTTCCTCCGTCCGACTGGGGTCGCTTCGGACAGGTTTACAATTATGGATATGATTTATATGGGGGTGAAATTTCCAAAGATTCTTGGGACGGCCCGTTCAAACCCCGTTCGACCGCCTGGTATTTCCAGGATAAAATCGATTTGGGTTCTTTTCAGGTCACGGCCGGCTTGAGATATGAGACCATAGATCCGGGGTACTGGTATTTAAAGGATTTTATCTTTGATCCTCAGACCGGACAGATTACGGATGATTCTTTTGCCAGGAAAGCTTCCGAAAAACGCTTTCTCCCGCGGATCGGATTATCTTATCGTCCGTCTGCCTTTGTAAGGCTGAATGCAGGCTACGGGAAATACCTTCAAATCTCGCCGAATTTGATTGCGGAATTGGAACCGACGCTTCTGGAATTGTCGGGCGGCATGCACCGGTTTTCCAGCGCGTTTGAAACGAACCAAACCGGAGTAGGTGCATTGTTCGGGCCATGCAGTGCAGGGGAATTGAATCTTCAGTTAATGGTTCGTTCCTCCAAAATTATTGGAAGCGATTTACCCCTGGATAGCGAAACATTCGGAGCGGCATTCCACAGTCGGAGGTTATACGGCTTACAGGCAACCCTTGATTATACCTATACAAACACCGTAATCAAGAGTAAAAATCTCTATGGCTATGAAACCACAGGCAAAGCGCCATATGTGCAAAGACACCGCGGCGCTTTTCTGCTGGATTATCATTTTGACGGCCGGAAAACAAAGTCGATCTTCAGGAAATCCGGCCTGGGGATCGTCTATAGCTTTAACAGCGGTCATTATTTCAATAAAGTTGACGGTTCCTCTTTTGGGCAGTCTGATCCCTACCTGGGGGGAGTAACGACGAATATGGATCCACGAGTGGGGTTTGGAAAAAGTGTCAGCACAACCCCCTGGTACCACAATTTCGATATGAAATTATATAAGTTTGTTCAATTGAGCAGTGCCCTTGAACTGCGTCTATCGCTGAATGTTATAAATCTTTTCAATCGCAAAAATATGATAAATGTTTACTCCCTGACCGGGACCGCCTCGGATGACGGATTTATCCATGATCCACGCCTTGATGCATATAGGAATTACTTGGGCGGAGATGCCTACGTCCGGCTTTATGAAAATGTGAATCTCAAGAATGGCGAAGCCTACCGCGATCCTAATCAGGGCCTGGGAAGAGACCTGTGGGGAACGCCCCGGCAGATTCTGCTTGAATTTCAGTTAAGTTTTCATTGATTGAATCGAAAGGTATGATGAAAATAGTGGCAGTTAATGCGTTCTGTTGAATTTGCATGCTTGGATAAATGAGATGGTCAAGGATTGGGCTGCAGACTGCTCCGGGAGATCTTATAAGTTACAAAAAGGAGCGTGACTTTTTAATTGTTTCACCGGTTGAAATCTGAATAGCCAAAAAGTAAATTACCCTGCGCCGGGGCCGAATTTTTTTACAATGCTTCGGATTACAATAAAAGGAGAAATCCTATGAGAGACCTGAACGTCAAAATCGTTTTCATTTCGGTTATTATTTCGTTTTGCAGTTTGGCTTTTGCGCAAATCCCCGGCAATGTCTTGTTCCTCGATGGCAACAAGGCCGGGCTCCTCGTAAAAGATATCGACTCCAGCCTGGACAGTTTATCGACCCAATTGACAATCGAGGCCGGGGTAGATCTGGTGCCGCCGTTCAATTCGAATTTCCCCAGAATTGTTGACCGCTCGGACAATCTCAATGATGATCGTTTTCTGTTTTTGATTGACCTAGTCAACGGAGGACCAAGCCTTAACATCAATAAAAATCCGGTATCGGCCGACACCCTCATTTTTAACAAATGGATGCATGTCGCAGGGACTTTCGACGGTCACATGGTGAAGATATATGTCAATGGCAAAACCAGAACCGAGCTTTATTCTCCAACAGTGATCAGTGTAAATGCATCGGATCTTTATATTGGCAATAATGAACTGAATAACCGGGCTTTTCATGGCGCTATCGACGAAGTTCGAATCTGGAATAAAGCCAGAACGCAAAGTCAAATCCAACGCACCATGCACAGGGAGCTGGGTCCCGAATTTACTGATACACCTGACAGCGGCCTGATCGCGTACTGGAAATTTAATTCGTTTCATGAAATAAAGACAGAGAACGATACCGTATTACAAATAGACGATATCTCGAAAAATAAAAATAATGGCATAATATTGGGGAATGCCGATGTAATTTCATCGCAACCGCAAGTACACACGCTAACGGATTTTTCGCTTTTGGAGCCCAAAAATGGCGCCACGACCGAAACAACAAACCCAGAGTTTAAATGGGAACAGGCGAGCGATAAAACGGTGTTTTATCCTTCAGAGCTGCGATACATATTGTACTTGGATGACAATTATGAATTTCTCTCGCCCAGAATTGAGGAGATCGATGGAGATACCTCTTGCGTAATCCCAAATCTGGAGAGCGGAAGGACATATTTTTGGAAAATATTGGCACAGAATGTCGTCGGCGACACTTTATGGAGCAACAATACCAATGGCTTCTTTATAACAAAATTGACAGGCGTCCGGGAAAAGAACGGACCGCTTGTGAACAACAAGTTCAGTTTATTTCAAAATTATCCGAATCCATTTAATTCTTCTACCTTCATCGGGTACTATTTGCCCGTTGAATCCCATGTTAATATTAAAATTTTTGACATATCAGGCCGACTCGTAGATATCATAGAAGATAGAAACCAAACCCCGGGAAGGCATACAGCAAGATGGAATCCGAATACTGTGGGTTCGGGAGTTTATTTTTACCGAATTCAATTTGGGAATGGAAAAAGTCTGATAAAAAAATGTCTGTTGATTAAGTAGCCCTAAATAAATGCAGTTCGGAGCATTTTAGATTGTTTCTGATACTTGTTTCCATTTGGTTTCGGGATATTAATATTTTATGCCATCCGGATAGTTTTATCAACATGGATTTCAAGGATGCGTCAGAATTTTGCCGGAAACCCGGCCGGAAATGGAAGATGCTCTGTTTTGACATCTCTGCAGAATACTAATAGCGTCAGAAAAGGCGACCAGAGCCGATTAGCAGCTTTGAGATAAATTCGCAATCCCAAACTAAGGAGCCGGGAGGACGCCATGGTCAAATGGATAAGCAGTCTGGTTGGTGCGGGCATTTTAATTTTTATTCTGTTGGTTTCCTGCCGCAATGAATTGGAAATAACGGCATCCAGGGAGAATAAAACGACTGTCTGGAAACAGATTAATTCTCCGAACAGTCAGATTTATTCGCTGACTATTTCCAATTCTAATATTCTTTTTGCAGCCTCCGAAACCGGTGTTTTTAAAAGTGCGGATGAAGGCCTTACCTGGACCGGGGACAACGATGGATTGCCTCGGCTTCGCATAAATTCGATAGTCGTTAATTCCTCAGACCAGCTTTTTGCAGGGACGTGGGGGAGAGGGGTTTATGGGAAAAGCATCGGGTCTGATAATTGGGCATCGATGGGATTAAGTGATAAAGAAATAAGTTGTCTGGTATTTGACAGCGAAGGCGTTATCTATGCAGGCACCCATGACGGGAATATTTACCGGTCATATGACGGGGGAACAGACTGGATCCATCTGATAAAATTAATTCATGGCAGTTTTCCGGCGTCCATATCTGCTTTGACCTTTGATTCGAAAGGCCGCATTTTTGCAGCTACGGGCTACGGGTTATATTTAAGCCGGGATTCGGGAATTACCTGGCAGGAAAAATTCGTGCCGATGACATGGTGATGCTTTCCATTAACTGCTTATACGTTGACTTTCGGTACAGGGTTTATGCCGGAGGTGTCGGGGGCGCTTATTACTTTGAGGCAGCGGATACGGGCTGGCGTAAGATTCCCTCTGAGGGAGTTGCATTTTTATTTAAAGATGTATGGCAAAGCAAAAGCGGGTATATTTATTTCGGCACGGATGGCGGTGTTTACCTGATGAGGGAGAATGAGAATAAGCTTGTTCAATTCAGTCAGGGGCTCCCCTATAACTATGGTTCCAGGAAATATTCTTCCATAAATGCGATTATAATCAATGCTGAAAATGAAATTTTTGTAAGCACCGGTAACAGAATGATGTTCAAGGGAATTAAATCCGATTGAATATCGTTCAATTTTCCAATCTTTTGAAGCCGGTTTTTGCATAAAAATAATTATTAATTTTTTAAAATTGCCCAACCCGGCAGAGCAGGCATAGGTATCGCAGATCTTTTTGATGATTATCACTAACCATTTGTATCCAGTATATTCAGCCGTCCCATCACGCTTAGCGGCAACCCGACTTCATTCAATACCATGCGCTTAAACTCATTACGCCCCGTCTGCTGGCCACCTTCATGGTAACAGCCATTGTACTCCACTGCAAACTCCGGATAGCCTTCGAAATTGCACACCACGAAATCCGCCCGGCAGGCGAGGAAATAACGTTTTTAATAACTGCGATCTGAATAGATGTTGCGAAGGATGGTAAATGATCGGCAATAGTCTTATACCCGATGTATGCGGATTTTAAAGGTGTCTGTCATTCGGCATGGTTTTAGATATGAATAAGGCTTTGCTTCGAGTGTGGGGAGGATGAGGGGCTTTTACAGCATCCTTTGTTTCATTATTCGACGCCCAATGCAAAAAGCGGCAAATAATCCGGATTCCAGGGTTGTTTTCATCCCTGCCTTATCACAAATAAAGGCATCAGGCCATGGCAGGTGATCGGATATTGACTCGGCCTGCAGCATGACCGGACCCGGTCACGCATCTTATTCCGTCAACATTGACAGATAAAGGGCCGGCGGGGCGGATACGGGATGGCTTTGCGCTGCTACCCCGGATTAGTCCCCAAAAAGCTTCACTGATCTAAACCATCATAATTTCTTTAGAAAGAAAAATGACTTGTATGAAAGGAAAAGCTAATTCATAAAAGAACAATTGATTATCAATTTTCTTAGATGGACTAAAAGAATGATTATATAAAATAATTTGGAAAAATCTTGAAAAATGAACTCCCATTTTATATATTGCTAATGACATTCATTGTCAATAAGGACGGCTTATGGTTGGTCTCGAATATTGCCCGCAGATGGTTCCAGAATTATGACTTTCTATTCCAGAAACTAACGAAATAATTGAGGGATTCCAGCAAGTGAACAGACGAAACCGTATTAAACTAATAAGGAGAGCCTATGAATTGACACAAAACCGGCATCTCTGCGCATCAATTGAGAAAGCTGATTGATTACGACAACTTTTTGGATAAAGAAACTGAAATGGCTAAAAAAATGGAGAGGGCATATCTAATAATGCAAAACTTTCTGTTAGGTGCTATGGAATTCAATCTTGCGGAATATGTCATAATGGAGATAATAGTATGTAAAATTATTCTTTTTTAATGCAAAGCGTAGTCATTAGCAATAAAAAGAGAAAGGCAAACAAAAACCGATTTTTATGAAAATTAAATGCTCTGAAATTTGCTTTTGTTTAAAGGCGGCTTTGTTTGTAAACATACCAATTTAAGGTGATTTGGGATCTTTGTTAAGGTCAAATTGGGAAGGTGAGATCGGATTTTTCCATCTATCATTCCGGATGTCGAGGAAAGGGTTTTATCCCGATTGTTAAAGCAAAAGAAGTCTATGGAAGTATTAAATGATGAACATGGAGATAAAATTATTTGAACAAACAAAAACTGAGGGAATCATGAAAATTGTAATTTCAGCCATTGATGGAAATTTGAATGCCGCCGTCGATCCGCGTTTTGGACGGGCAGCGTATTTTTTGTTGACAGATCCGGGCACATTAGATTTTGAAGCGTTCCCAAATCAGAATGCGGATGCCGGCGGGGCCGCCGGAATTCAATCTGCCCAATGGGTGGTCAAAAATGGAGCTCAGGCTGTCATCACAGGCAGGTGCGGACCCAACGCCTTCCGGGTATTGGATGCAGCTGGTGTGCAGGTATTCGATGGTGCAGAGGGGACAGTCGGGGAAGTGATTTCTGCCTGGAAAAATCAGGAGCTGAATAAGCTCGAAAAGGTGGAAGATTGAAATGTAGATGGAATGCAAAATATTGGTGAGTCCAAACTGAAAGAACGCGAATGGGCAAGGGTAACCTGGCTTGGGCAAATTCAGCCGGACAAATTAAATTAAAAGATGAGCAATCAAAATAATACTGGCAAAAATCTGATGAAAAACTTATTGCATAAAGAAATAATTGCAGTTAATCAATTTATTAACTTAAAGAAAGGTCAGCAAACCATGTGGAAAAGAATAGCAATTACTGTCACAGATTCATTGCAGGGAGAGATGCAGGTCTCAGACCATTTCGGAAGATGCTCTCATTTTATGCTGTATGATGTGGATGAAAACAAAAAAGTGATTAGCGAAGAAAGTTATAAAAATCCGCTGGTTGGCACACATAGTGGCGTTTGTGAACTACCCGGTTATATCAAAGAATTGGGGGCAAATGTGGTTATTGCCGGAGGGATGGGAAGACGGGCACTTGCAAATTTTAATGCAATGGGCATTGAAGTGGTAAGCTCTCCCGGCAAAAAACTGGTTGATGCTATATATTGTTACCTTCAGGGAGAACTAAATGGCATTGAGCCGTGCGCAGGACATCAATCGGGAGATTGTCACCATAATTGAAATGAACGGCTATTTAAGAATACTAAAGAGAGTGTGTTGTCAAATTGATCCGTAATACTCAAAATTAGGTCTGTTACAATTCTATGGTCTAAATTTAACGCTGAGTTTTATTCCCGTATCTGGTGGCCTTTTATAAAACTGGCAATAAAATGAGGAGAGGGTTGATGAAAATTGCAGTCGCCTCGGGGAAAGGCGGAACAGGAAAAACAACTATTGCTGTCAATCTGGTGCTTTCGGTAGAGAATGCAAACTATCTGGATTGCGATGTGGAAGAACCAAACGGACACCTCTTTCTGAATCCTGATATTGAGAAAGAGGAAACTGTTGGGCGATTGTTACCGGAGATTGGTTATGATCGATGCAATTTTTGCGGAGATTGTGCAAAGGTATGTGAATATAATGCGATAACGGTTCTGCCAAAACAGGTGCTATTGTTTGAAGAAATGTGCCATAGCTGCGGTGCATGTGCCTATTTTTGTCCCCAAAATGCCATAAAGGAAACTGAAAAACCAATAGGTATTTTGCGGGAAGGGAAAATTTACCCGGAAGGCTGTGGTTTTGTGGAGGGACGGCTAAATCTGGGAGAAATGATGGCAAGCCCGTTGATTTCACATGTCAAAGCAAAGGTTCAGCCCGATTGTATCAATATCCTGGATGCCCCTCCGGGGACCTCTTGCTCGATGGTAGAAACGATAAGGAAGGCGGATTATTGCCTTCTGGTTACCGAGCCAACTCCCTTCGGATTAAACGATCTCAAGCTGGCTGTGGAAGTGCTGCGAATCGTTGGTATTCCATTTGGCGTTGTCATTAACAAGGCGGACGCAATATTCACAACAATTGAGAAATATTGCAAAGAACAACAGATTTCCATTTTGATGAAGCTGCCGTTCGACCGCAAGCTGGCAGAAGCCTATTCGCGCGGGGAAGCAGAGGTAAGACACTATCCGGAACTAAAGTCGCAATTTCATCAGCTGCTGCATAATATTGAGACACAGATCCTTAAAAGGACACAAAGCGACTTTATAAGTCCACAATTACATAAAAATTAATTGCTTAGATTAAAGATAAGTGTTTAAAGAACCAGCATGAACAACCTAAAACAGACCACCTGGTCAAAACAAATCGTAATTATAAGCGGTAAAGGTGGCACCGGGAAAACAACACTGGCGGCAGCACTGGCAGATCTTGCAGAGAACAGGCTGGTTGCGGACTGCGATGTGGATGCAGCAGATCTGCATATCCTGTTAAAACCTGAAATTACTGACGTTAATCCGTTTACCGGGGCGAAGAAAGCATATATAAATCAGGCGTTGTGTTCCGAATGCGGACTGTGCGAAGAATACTGCCGATTCGATGCCATAGAGAATTTTAAAGTAGATACTATTGCATGTGAAGGGTGCGGATTTTGTGTCCGAATCTGTCCAGAAAAAGCAATAGATTTCAACGAACATGTTTCGGGTTTTTACCAAAAGGGGGCATTTGATGATAGTGATTTCTTCGGAGCCTATTTACAGCCCGGCGAAGGAAATTCCGGCAAATTAGTCAGCCAGGTCAAAAAATCCGCTCTTAACCAGGTCAAAACAAAACAGCGCGAGTGGTACATTATCGATGGTCCTCCAGGAATTGGTTGTCCGGTAAATGCCAGTCTTAATGGAGCTGATTTGATACTGGTTGTCACGGAGCCGACAGTTTCTGGTGTGCATGATTTGCAGCGAGTGATCCAGGTGGCGCTTCAATTTAAGATACCTGTGGCAATTGTCATAAATAAATGCGATTTGAATCCACAAATCGCACGGGAAATAACACAATATGCGGCTCAAAACCAGTTTCCGGTATTTGGAAAGATACCCTTTGATGAACAAGTTGTTCGCGCGCTTATGCATGGGCATTTAATAACGCGGTATCCCGACAGCCTGGCGTGTAAGGAGATCAGAAATATCTGGTCAAATATTGAACGATATTTTATTTCAGGGGCAAGGGATGATCAAGTTTTTGAAAAATAAAAAGCCATTGATAGGGTAGGTTAGTCAAATGCGACAAGGTCACCGAATGCAGATATTTTTAAAAAATAACTTCTCGGAATTACCGAAATAAGTTCACTAAAACAAAAAGGAGAATTTATCATGCCTGGATTTGACAGAACAGGACCGCGTGGTGGTGGTCCGATGACCGGAGGGGGACGAGGATATTGCCTGTCGTCCGATTGGGTCGGCAGGCCCCGTATGGGATGGGGTGGCGGATTTGGTCGCGGCCGTGGCTGGCGTCACCGCTTTTGGGCAACCGGTATTCCCGGTCGCGGCTGGTGGTCGTCACCGTTTGGCTATGGCTCCTTAGCACCGGAGGAAGAATTGGAGGAATTGAAGCAAGAGGCCACTTATTTGGAAAAAGAGTTGAGTATGGTGCACCGGCATATTGAGAAATTGGCGAATGACCAATCGGAAAGCGGAAGTGAAGAATAGTTCCGGCAGGGCGCGGTTTTATTTTTGACAGAGAACCGGCTGACTCACAAGGCCTGAAATGCTGCTCTGTGCAGCTTGCATTGGGTGTAAGGGGTGAAAAACAACCGAAATTATGATGAAAACCCAAATCTGATTTGATCAGACTGGGTTTGAAAAATGAAAGAATTCGTTAAGATTGTTATTATCATCTGCGATCGTTACCGCTCCTAGCCCGGCACGAATGAAAAAGAATGGTGCCGAGGCTATCCGCTTGGCGATTGGCCTGCTTGCAGGATACCGGCCATGCCCGTATTTGACATACTTCAGACAATTTATCGAGACCCAATCCGATCTTAAGGTGATCATCGGCACCCACCCGATTCCGCAAAGCTACTTCGAGACTCACCGGGAATTGAATACCTGGGAGACAATGGATTGGAAAGAAATGCTAACGCCCCTTTTAACCGGTGAAGAAACACGAAGGGTTTATATTTATTATGTCCGGATTTATTTGCCGGAAAAGATGTGAGCTACAAATTCTTCGTCAATATATAAGTGAAGGAGGGAAAAATGCAATCCAACCAAAGGTATGGGCTGGGCAGTGGTGGTTTCTGTATTTGCCCCAAATGTCGCGCAAAGATTCCCCATCGAAGGGGCTTTCCCTGTCAGCAAGAAAGGTGTCCTGATTGTGGCGCCAAAATGGTGCGGGAAGGCTCCTACCACCAGAATTTGA
>JARRQT010000092.1:0-12856 GCA_037381445.1 Calditrichia bacterium | reverse complement strand
GTGACCCATGAGCATGGTGATCATCTTGATCCCGAGGCGATTGGGCATATAAAAAAGGACGATACGGTCATTATCTGTACCCGGGCCTGTGCTGACCAACTGGGTTTCGGAACGGTTATGAACAATGGGGATGTCAAAACAGCCAAAGGCAGAAAGATCGAGGCCGTGCCTGCCTATAACCTGGTGCATAAAAGGGATAACGGGCAGCCTTTTCATCCCAAAGGCGCAGGCAATGGATATGTGCTAGCTTTTGGTGATAAAAGGGTCTATATTGCCGGCGACACTGAAAACATCCCGGAGATGAAGAATCTCCGGAATATCGATGTTGCCTTCCTGCCAATGAATCTTCCCTATACCATGACACCTGAAATGGTCGCCGATGCTGCCAAAATGATCCATCCCAAAATATTGTATCCCTACCACTACGGGAATACTGATGTCAGCAAATTGCTGGATCTGATGAAAAATCAGAAGAATATCGAGATCAGGATTAGAAAATTACAATAGCAGATCGCTTCTCTATTGTGTAACACCGGATAAGGGAATAGAATGCATAAAAGCTGCGAAGGTGGGCGTCATTTTATATCGCTCGCATTATCTATTGATGATGAATTGGAGTGGCAATAGGAGGTGACTACCATGAAATTTGTAAAACTGCCGTTTATATTGGCCATTCTTATATTGAGCCTGGGGGGAGTGGCTTTCTCTCAGGTATCTCAGGACGAAGACACCGGGACGCAGGATTTGGATAAGAAAGTAAAGGCTTTCCTGGAGAAACACCGGGATAGCTGGCGTGATATGAACATTCCCGAAGTTGACGGGAAGACTTTGTATAATCTAATTGTCAAAAACAACTACCGGCAGGCATTGGAAATCGGCACTTCCACCGGCCGGTCGGGAATCTGGATAGCGTGGGCACTTAGCAAGACCGGCGGCAAATTGATTACCATCGAGATCAATGAAAAACGATTCCAGGAAGCGCTGGCCAATTTTAAAGAGGCCGGACTCACCGACTATATAGACGCCAGACTTGCCGATGCCCACGAGCTGGTAAAGGAACTGAAAGGCCCCTTTGATTTTGTTTTCTGCGACGCCGACAAGGGTTGGTATAAAAACTATTTTACCGATGTTTATCCCAAGCTGCAAACCGGGGGATGCTATGCCGCTCACAATGTCTCCGGTACTAACTGGTACAGCAGCGGGACAGTCGAGTTTTACAACTATGTAAAAAGCCTCCCGGATATGGAAACAACCATTGATAATCGGGGGAATGGCCTTTCCATCAGCTATAAAAGAGAAATCGAATAAATAGTGCTCATTCCGATAGCCGATTTGTAATTCTTTTTTGATTCTTCCGTGATACTTTTGTGAGAATTAACTCCTATTTTTACTCAAAAGTTAATTTACACAATTTAAAGGAGGATCTGTTATGAGACGTATTATAGGTTTCTCAATATTTTCTGTTTTATTTTTTCTGTTCTGGGGATGCAGTGAAAAAACTGATTCACCCATGAGCACGCAGTTTAAATCCGGGGATATGGGACCGCAGGAAGGAATGTTGTCTGCTGAAGCCGAAACTGATACAGATACAGATGCTTTAAATTGGCTGGGTGAGGAAGCCACTTTTAAAATTATAATAGAGAATGTAACCCCTGCCACCGCGACCGGCGCCAGCCAACCGCTGTCTCCCCCGGTTATTGCCACCCACGATCTGAGTCTGGGCATTTTTAAGCCGGGGCATTATGCCTCGGATGAGCTGCGGCAAATTGCCGAAGATGCAGTGAACGGACCCATGGTGCAGATTCTGAAACAGTCTTCCCATGTGTTTGAAATAGTTGAAGGAGGCAGCGCTATTCTGCCCGGGACATCGGCGGAGTATATGATTAAAACCAAAAAAAGATATCGGTGGTTATCATTTGTGGCCATGCTGGTGAACACCAATGATGGATTTACAGGTGTCAGCAGGCTTCCGCTCATTCTTCCAAAGAACGGCAAAAATAGGAGCTTTTATCTGCCCGCATTTGATGCCGGAACAGAGAAGAATACTGAACTGAAAAGTGATATTCCGGGTCCATGCTGCGGAAGTCCGCTGGTACGGGTTCCGACCCATGAAAGAATCAGGTTCCATAGAGGTATTTTGGGGATTGGAGATCTCGATCCTGCTATTTATGACTGGAACCGGAAAGTTGCTAAAGTGACCATTATCCGAGTTGATTAATTCTTAAATTCAAAAAATAATTGGGGCCGGAATTAATTGCTTTCCGGCTTCTTTTTGTTATAAATTGCAAAAGTTTTTTGGAGAACAGATAGATTTTTGCATTATAGAAATATTCAAAAACGGGATATTTAAAAGATACGATGGAAAAAGAAAAAAGCATACTCATTATCGAAGATGATCCCGATATCGTTAATGTGGTGAAAATCCATCTAAAAGATCTGGGCTACGTACTTGATGAAGCCGCTGATGGATTTGCAGGCATTGAGCGAATACGACAGAATAGGTATGATCTAATTATCCTTGATTTGATGCTGCCCAGGATGGATGGGTTTGAAGTCTGTAAGCAAATCCGCTCTATCGATAATTATCTGCCTATTCTGATGCTGACCGCCCGCTCCGAAGAATTAGACCGGGTGCTGGGTTTGGAACTGGGAGCCGATGATTATCTCACCAAACCCTTTAGTATTCGAGAACTGCTTGCCCGGATAAAGGCAATTTTTCGCAGGATGGACGTCAATAAGGATAAAGGCGAGCCAAAGAATTGGCAAGTCCGGCAATATGGCCATTTGATTGTTGATTTCGAGAAACGCAAAGTAATGCTGGATCAAAAAAGCATAGAATTGACTGCAAAGGAATTTGATTTGCTGGCTCAGTTT
Organism: Calditrichia bacterium; assembly: GCA_037381445.1. Classification (GTDB taxonomy): domain Bacteria; phylum Calditrichota; class Calditrichia; order RBG-13-44-9; family RBG-13-44-9; genus JARRQT01. The sequence continues at coordinate 9,982 of JARRQT010000092.1, read as the reverse complement.
ATTAGACATCCGGGGCGCGCATACAGCCGTCAGGAATTATTGGATCTGGTCTGGGGATACCAGTTTGACGGGTATGACCATACCGTAAATTCCCACATCAATCGTCTGCGGGCAAAAATTGAACAAGATCCTGCCAATCCCATGTATATTAAAACTGTCTGGGGTATCGGTTATCGATTCAGCGACAGGGAGGAATCGGACATATGAAAAATATAAGCCGGTCCTTTTATGGCAAGTTATCCCTCACATTCTTAATTCTTTTGCTGATACTGGGAGCGGCTCAAATTTTTATCACCATCAATTCTTCAATGAAATTTATGGAAGAGGCCGAACAGAGGCTGAATATATCCCTTGCTGAAAATATGGCGGCAGAGCTGACCCCGTTCCTGAGGGACAGTTTATCAGTTTCTGAAATCGGGCAGGCGATTCATTACATGATGGTGCTGAATCCGAAAATAGAAATATATCTGCTTGATGATGGTGGAAAAATTTTGGCTTTTTTTGCTGATCCGCCTAAAAAAGTAAAGAAAGAATATGTGGATGTTGAACCGATACATCGATTTTTGGCGAATCCGCCAAAATCGCTGGTCTTGGGGGAAGATCCCCGGCAGCCAGATCAGCAAAAACCTTTCTCCGCTGCGGGAATAAGAATCGGTCCCAATACGGACGGTTTTGTTTATGTTATTTTGGGCGGGGAGCAGTATGACTCGGCTGTGAACATGATAAAGGAAAGTTATATCTTCCGCACAAGCATAAGTTCTTTGCTACTGATTTTTGCCATCACCGGTTTGATTGGTCTGATATTGTTCTCGCTTATCACCCGCCGCCTTCGTTCTGCAACAGAAGTTGTCAAAAAATTTAAACAGGGAGATTTAAGCCTGCGAATTCCGGAAAAGAAAAAAGACGAAATTGGTCAGCTTGCCGGTATTTTTAACAAAATGGCGGACACCATTGTTGCCAATATGGAAGAATTAAAACGCACTGATAATCTGCGCCGCGAACTGGTGGCTAACATTTCGCATGATCTCCGCAGCCCCCTGGCGTCAATTCAGGGCTATCTGGAAACCATATTAATCAAAGATACCGGATTAACTGACGGGGAACGAAAGCAATATCTGGAGATAATCCTCAACAATACCATGCTGCTGAGTAAACTGGTGGAAGAACTTTTTGAATTATCAAAACTGGATGCCTGCCAGGTACCGGTGAAGACGGAAATCTTTTCCGTATCGGAATTAGTACAGGATGTTGCACTCAAATATCAGCCGCAGGCGGAAAAAAGCAAAATAATACTGGAGGCAATTTTGCCCGAATACCAGCCGTTTGTCGAAGCTGATATTGGTTTGATTGAACGGGCCCTTTCCAATCTGATTGAAAACGCCATCCGTTACACTCCCTCTGGCGGAAAGGTTAAAGTGGCAGTCTCCGCTGATGAACAAAATTATATTAAAATTATGGTTTCTGACAGCGGACCTGGTATTGCCAGAGAAGATCTGCCCTATATTTTTGACCGTTTTTATCGGGCTGAGAGGAGCCGCAACCGGCAGAGGGGCGGAACGGGTCTGGGATTGGCAATATCTAAAAAAATATTAGAGCTCCATAACAGTAAATTAGCGGTGGAAAGCCGGGAAATAGTGGTACCAAATTTTATTTTGGATTGAAACCAGCTGTTTTTGATACAGCGGTTTCAATTTAGACGGATAGCAGTAGGCACCTTTTCTCTCAACTCATGTCCGACCATGTATCCCGTATTGATGATAACGCAGTCCAGTGTGCTTTCCCGCTTTAATGCAGCAATCTGACCGCAATTCACTTTGATCGTTTATTCCTCTAAACACTATGACAATTATCATTCCATCATTATCAAACCTTGCTTGTTTCAGTTCTGTGATTTAAATTATCATTGCTTCATTTATTAAGCGAAGGAAGGAATCATAGTTCAGACCGTTTCCTATCAGGCATGGGCTTAGTACTTACACTCCCTGATCGAACCTGGATTTGACGCATCAATGCAGTCTCATAAAAACGAGTAGCTCTTATGAAATCCGGATTTTTAATCAAATTTTGCTGGATTTTGTGGCTGTTTGGCGGTATGTCCTCCGCCGGTTCACAAATCATAAAACCGGATTTTATGGTTAATGATAATCAAGACAGCTCCGATCAGATGTCTCCATCTCTTGATGGAGACGGACAGGGAAATTACGGGATTGTCTGGTGTGATGCCCGCCCGGATACTGCAAGGATATTTGGACAGTTATATGATTCGACCGGCGGGAAAATCGGCGGAAATTTTCGGATTTACGAAGATACCTCGCAGATAGTCCAATATAATCAGAAAATGGCAATGAACAATTCCGGGGACTTTGTGGTTGTGTGGCTGGAAAAACTTGATTTGAGCACCGATCTTTTTGGCCGGTTGTTTTATGCTGACGCCAGTCCGAAAGGCGACAAAATAAAAGTAAATGATGGAAGCAAGGGTCATCAGTATTTCCCGGAGGTGGCGATGAATTCTGCCGGAGAATTCATCGTCGTCTGGAATGATTCTCGGAATAGCAACCAGGAAATTTTTGCTCAGCGCTTTGCCGCCGACGGCTCGCCAGAGGGAAGCAATTTTCAGGTATTTGACCATAGCGACAGTTGGAACCAGAATTATCCGGATGTGGCTATAGATGATTCCGGCCGCTTTGTCATTACTTCGGACAATGCATGGTCACATATTATCGCGCAGCGATATAATGAAAACGGTGAGCGGGCTGGAGCTGTTTTCAGGGTCGATGATGCCAAGGATCCCAATTTCTTTTTGGCTCCGGCCATCGGGATAGATCGGGCGGGAAATTTTATCATTGCCTGGCTGGATAACCGCGACGAAGTGTCTACGAACATCTATGCCCAGCGCTTCCTGCAGGATGCCACTCCGCTCGGTTCCAACATGAAAGTCGCAGAAAACATAGTTGCGGATTGGGAACAGGGCCCATCTGTTTCAATAAATGAAAATGGCAATTTCATCATTACATGGGTAAACCTGCAGAGCATAGAATCCGATATTTTCGCCCGGCTCTACCTCGCCGATGGATCTCCTTATGGAAATAATTTTTTGATTCCCACCGACCCGCGAAAAAACCAGAAGTCTCCTGATGTGCGATTGAGCGGCCATCTTATTTATTCATGCTGGACGGATAATCGCAATGACAGCACCGGATACGATATCTGGTCAAATATTCGTGAGTGGGAGAACCCAAACGCAATAAATGATTCACCCTTCCCGACCCGCGTGCAGAGATTCTCCCTCTTTCAAAATTACCCGAATCCCTTTAATCCGCTGACGCAGATACGGTTCAGATTGGCCCATTCTGCCAGAGTCACGCTGGAAATCTACGATGCCGCGGGACAAAAGATTATCACCCTGCTGGATCGATATTCTTCCGCCGGAGAACATGCCGCTGTCTTTGACGCTTCGGGTCTGGCCTCGGGAATCTATTTCTGCACCTTGAAATCGGAGCATCATATTCAAAGCAAAAAAATGCTGCTGCTGAGGTGAGAATTTTCATTTGAGAGAAGGGCCTTTGTTCCGGTCCGATCAGTGCTGAATTCACTTTAGGGCAAATTGTGCTCTTCTTTGATGAGTATATATTTCTCAGATTGAATTAAATTCTGATTCTTCTTAATTGTGCAGACAAGGCGGACATTGAGCTCGTCCATCAAAAAGCTTCAATTATTTTGTTTCTGCTTGAATTAAACGCTCAAATTGAATATATTTTCTGCTCAAATTTCGGGGGCAGCTAAGTCTGGTTAATGTGACTGATTCGGGACCAGGAGGCAGGAGGTTTGAAAGTCCTCTCGCCCCGGCAAATAAAATAACCCACTGTCTGCCCAGTGGGTTCGTCTTATATGGTAAATTCCTGGCTATGTCAGGGGAGTTAAAAAAATGATTTATTCTTTCAGGGAAATTGAAGAGAAATGGCGCCGGCGCTGGGAAGAAAGCGGCATCTACAAAACTGACCTTTCCAAAATTGATAAAAAATGCTATACCCTGGTGATGTTCAGCTATCCGTCCTCGGATAAACTGCACCTGGGACACTGGTTTAATTACGGGCCTACCGATACCTGGGCACGCTTCCGAAGAATGCGCGGCCACAATATTTTCGAGCCCATGGGATTCGATTCATTCGGTCTGCCCGCGGAGAACTTTGCCATAAAAACCGGCGGGCATCCCCATGACATCACCGAGGAGAACCTGGGCTTTATCCGCCAGCAGTTGCGGGCCATCGGGGCCATGTACGACTGGGACATGGAAGTTGTGACCAGCCATCCGGATTATTATAAATGGACGCAGTGGGTGTTTCTGCAGTTGTACAAAGCCGGACTGGCTTACCGTGCAAAAGCGGCCGTCAATTGGTGCCCTTCCTGCAACACGGTTCTGGCGAATGAACAGGTCACCTCCGAAGGCACCTGCGAGCGCTGCGGATCGGTGGTAACCCGCAAAAACCTCACCCAGTGGTTCTTTAAAATTACTGAGTATGCGGAAAGACTGCTCAAAGACCTGGACAAGATCGACTGGCCGGAGCGCACCAAACTGATGCAGAAAAACTGGATCGGGAAAAGCATTGGCGTGGAGATCAGTTTTGAGCTGGATGATGAGTCCGGCCGCAAAATCGATGTGTTTACCACTCGCCCCGATACGCTTTTCGGCGTCACCTATATGGTGCTGGCGCCGGAGCATCCGCTGGTGGAGGAAATTACCATGCCTGCCCAGAGAAGCGCGGTCCAGGAATATGTTGAAAAAGCGACCCGCGAAAGTGAAATCGAACGGACCTCTACCGTGCGCGAGAAGACCGGCGTGTTTACCGGCGCTTTTGCCATCAATCCCATTAATAATGAGAAAGTGCCGATCTGGATTGCCGATTATGTGCTGGTAACTTACGGGACAGGTGCGGTGATGGCGGTTCCCGGTCATGATGAACGTGATTTCGAATTCGCTACCCAGTTTGAGCTGCCCATCGAAAAGGTGATTCTGCAGCCCGGTACCAGTCCCGATGACCTTCTGATGGCCGCCTACACGGAAAGCGGCGCCATGATCAACTCCGGTCCTTTCAGCGGGCTGTCTTCGGAGGAAGGAAAAGAAAAAATCGCCGACTGGCTGCATGAAAGGAATCTGGGTGAGCGCAAAATAAATTTCAAGCTGAGGGATTGGCTGATTTCGCGGCAGCGCTATTGGGGGGCACCCATACCAATCGTATATTGTGAGAAATGCGGGGAAGTGGCGGTTCCCGAGGATCAGCTTCCCGTTATGCTGCCCTACAACGTCGATTTTCTCCCCACCGGGGAATCGCCGCTGCACCATAATGAAGAATTCAGAAACACCGCCTGTCCCAAATGCGGCGGTCCTGCCACGCGGGAGGTCGATACGATGGATACCTTTGTGGATTCCTCATGGTATTTCCTGCGCTATCTTTCGCCCAAACTGGAAGATAGACCGTTTGACAAAAAACTGGCGGATGAGTGGTGTCCGGTGGATATGTATGTCGGCGGTCCGGAGCATGCCACCATGCATCTGCTCTACGCCCGTTTCATTACCAAAGTGCTGCATGATTTGAAACACATCGGTTTTGACGAACCATTCAACGCCCTCCGCCACCAGGGAATCATCAAGGGACCGGACGGGTTGCGCATGAGCAAGTCCCGTGGAAACGTGGTGAACCCGGAGGAATATCTCCTCAAATACGGCTCGGACGCCTTTCGCTGCTACCTGATGTTCGGTTTCGAGTTCGAAAAGGGCGGCCCCTGGAGTGATGATGGAATTGCTTCCCTGGAAAGATTTCTGAACCGCATCTGGAGAGTGCTGGAAAATTACCTGTGGGTGTTCGGAACCGGAAACGAAAATAAGACCTTCGCCGATGACGAAAAGGAATTGAACAAAGTACTCAATAATTCCATCAAAGGCGCCACTGAAGATACGGAGCGCTTCCATTTCAACACGGCTATCAGCCGGATTATGGAACTGGTTAACGGCCTCTACAAATACGTGGGTGAAAAGCCGGGCGAGGAAATCAATGCAGAATTTCTGAAAAGCGCGCTTGAAAAACTGGTGCTGCTGCTGGCCCCGTTTGCACCGCATCTCTCCGAGGAGCTGTGGGAAATGACCGGCCATACGGACAGCATTTTTAATGCCCCGTGGCCGAAATTTGACCCCGAGGCGCTGGAAGAGTATACCATCAACTATGGATTGCTCATCAACGGCAAGGTTCGGGGACAAATGCAGGTCCCGCGCAATTTGGGCGATGAAGAGGTCCGGAAACGGGCGCTGGAATCGGGCCGCATGCCGGCACTGCTGGAAGGCAAAAAAATCCGAAAAATTATTCTTGTTCCCGGCAAAGTGGTGAATATTGTTGCGGGTTAATCGAATGTTTCCGGGAAGAAGAATTGTTATGTAGAGTCATTGACGGCATAATCGGCATGGATCGATTGTGCCTTTTTATTTCTGCAACGGAATATGTTCTTAAAATCCGGGATGTTTCATGAATTTCTCCCATGTTTTTCAGACACCGCCGCTTGAAGACTGGCTGAACCTGGGAATGCTTTTTCTGGGCATGCTGGTGTTTATCCTGATCTCCGAATTTGTGCGTCACAGATTCCATTGGCGGCAGGAAGTGACCCGGAAAATTGTTCATATCTCGGTCGGGGTTTTGCTGCTATTTACGCCCCTCCTGCTGAAAACGTCTCTGCCGCTGCTGGTTATTGCAGGATTTTTTACCATCTTCAATTTTATCGCCCTGCGGAAAAATCTGCTGCCCGGGATTCACATTTCCCGTGATAACCTGGGAACGGTATATTACGCATTTTCATTTTTCGTGCTGGTTCTCCTGTTCTGGGATCAATACAAAATCATTATCATCGCCTCCATGATGGTAATGGCCATCGGTGATGCCGCCGCCGCGATTGTCGGTCATTCTGTGGCCAAACCGCATCAATATACCCTGATACATGACAAAAAATCGCTGGAAGGGTCCGCTGCCATGTTTCTGGTCAGCATGACGGCCATATTCATTACATTTCTGGTTTATCCTTCGGCGCCGCCGGTTTCGGATCAAACTACCCTGGGGCTGTTTCTGTTTTCAGTTTACGCGGCCGTCATCGCCACATTTTCGGAAGCGCTCGGAAATAAGGGGAATGACAATTTGATGGTCCCCCTCCTCACCGCCATTATCATTTATTTTTTGCTGACGGGCAGCGCTGTTGCTCACATTCAATTTTTGACCGGACTGCTGCTGGGAGGCGCCGCGGCCTATCTCTCTTTCCGCGCCAACTTTCTGAGCGGCAGCGGAGCGGTGGCAACTTTTCTGCTTGCCACGGTAATTTTCGGATTCGGCGGTCTGCCGTGGACGGTTCCGATTCTGACCTTCTTTATATTATCCAGCTTGCTGTCCAAATCCGGCAAAACAGTGAAAGCCAGGTACGATTTGATATTCGAAAAGGGCAGCCGGCGGGATTATGCGCAGGTTTTCGCCAACGGAGGCGTGGCGGGTTTATTGATGATTGCCTATGTGCTGTTTCCCGACCCGGTCTTTTACCTGCTCTACCTGGGATCACTGGCGGCCGCCATGGCGGACACCTGGGCGACGGAAATCGGCGTGCTTATCGGACAGCAGCCCCGTCTGATATATAATTTGAAACCGGTTCCCTCCGGAACATCCGGCGGAATTACATTTGCGGGATTATTTGGCGGGCTGCTGGGAGCCTTTATACTCAGCCTCAGCGGCAGTTTCTTTCTGCCCAATCCGGAAATCGCCAGCGTCTATATTGCCCTGGCGGTTATTTCCCTGGGCGGATTGCTGGGAAGTCTGGTAGACAGTCTGCTGGGAGCCACCCTTCAGGTTCAATATGTCTGTTCCGTCTGCGGAAAGGTCACTGAAAAGCGGGTCCATTGCAACGGAACACAAACCAGTTCTGTGAAGGGATTGTCCTGGATGAATAATGATACGGTCAATCTTGCCAACACAGTGAGCGGTTTTATTTTTGTCTATCTGGGATTAAAACTCATTTCCGGTTATTTCTAAAAACAGGCCTTCCTGTATAAGCGAAACAAATACCACATTTTGACTGTTTCATTAATAACGAAACCGCAGAAGCTGTTTATCCGAATCCGGCTGCGAAGAAATAAGCTTGTCTTCATTTTCGGGAGTAAAAAATGCCTGATAATAAAGATTTACAAAATAAAGACATACTTTCATTTTCCGTGAAATTAATTCATCGCAAAGAGAGCAATTCCGATTTCCAGCGAAGCGATTACTGGGAATATTGCGATAATTGCGGCCACCGGCTGATTGCCCGCAAATGCGAACTTATCTGCCCCAAATGCGGCTTCTTCCACAGTTGCTCTGAACCCTGAAATCTGTCCGCGGCAATACTTTCCTTAAAAGTTTTTCCTGCTTTCTGCTCACCAATTAAGATCTCAAAATTTTGCCAATTGACTCTCAGCGGCAAGTTATGATCCGTCGTTTAAGGAACTGATTTGCCTTTCAGGCTAATAAAGAAATGGCATTTGATTTTTCAGGACTATTAGGATGATGGGCAATAGTATGAGTCTCTACGAGAAGCATGTTTTCGTGTGCGAGAATGAAAGGGATGAAACGGATGTGCGGGGCTCCTGTTCCCGGAAACTGAGTCTGTTTAATCACCAATTATTGATTGAAATCTGTTTTTTATGGCATTGTCTAACTTATGGTATCGTGAAATCGGTTTAATTTTAAAATGTTCTTTTCTGAGTTTTCCCTTAATGAATTTCCTGTATAAATCCGGAATTCAGAAAAAATGAATTGATGAAACCTAATCATGTGGAGGCTGAGATGCAAAAACAGTTATGGTATTTGTTGTTGGTTGTTCTGATTTCCTTTTCCGTCTTGTACGGACGGGAAACGAAATTTCTGCACTATCCTGATATTCATGGTAATCTGGTGGTTTTCAATTATGCAGGCGACCTCTGGTCGGCTGATATTACGGACGGATTGGCGTTTCACTTAACGACATCTCCCGGGAATGAGACGTATCCGCGGATTTCCCCCGACGGCAAATGGATTGCTTTCACCGCCGAGTATGACGGAAATCCGGATGTTTACGTTATTCCGGTCGAAGGAGGAGAGCCAAAACGTTTAACTTACCACGGCGCACCGGATAATGTAGTCGGCTGGACGCCGGATGGCAAACAGGTGCTTTTTGTCTCCTACCGGGATATGGGGTATTATGGCCCTTATCTTTATGTGGTTGGAATGGACGGCGGGTTGCCGGAACGGGTGCTGGTAGACCGGGCCGCCTGGGGCAGTTATAATGCCGATGGATCAAAAATGGTCTTCAACCGAAGGGCGGGGGAATTCCGCAACTGGAAGCGTTATCACGGCGGCGAGGCGCAGGATGTATGGATTGCCGATTTCCTGACCAATCAATTTAAAAATATCACCCCAGACTACAGCGGCGTCGACCAGCGGCCGCTGTGGGCGGGCAATGAAATCTATTTTCTGTCCGACCGGCAAACCAATGTGCTCAATCTCTGGGCTTATAACGTCCTGACCGGCGAGTTTTCGCAAAAGACTAATTTTAAGGACTATGCCGTCTATGCGCCCGGCACAGACGGAAAATCGGTTGTATTCGAGCACGGCGGGAGCCTGTATGTTTATAATATTGCCGCCGACAAGACTACTCAACTGCAGATTTATGTTCCCTCAGAGAACTGGCAGACCCGTCCGCAGTTTGTAAATCCGACCAAATACATGGGCGGGTTCGCTGTAACACCGGACGGCAAATGGGCGGTGGTGGATGCCCGCGGAGATATTTACAAAATCGCCAAAAAATCCGGAAAATGGGTCAATCTAACGCACAGCCAGGGCGTTCGCGAACAATATCCCCGCGTATCGCCGGACGGAAAATATGTGGCGTATTTTTCAGACAGGACCGGCGACGATCAACTGTATATTCAGGAGTTGAAGGCGGA
>JARRQT010000091.1:23850-26471 GCA_037381445.1 Calditrichia bacterium | reverse complement strand
TGCTCCACGCCGCGGGGATCGATTTCCCGCGGGGATTCCGGATATTTGAAAATTGATTTGATTTCAGAAGCAAACAGGAATGTCTTATTATCAAGGTTGGAATAGAAGAGCGGACGAATCCCGACCCTATCCCGGGCAAGCAGCAGCGATTTGTTTTTATCATCCCACAGTGCAATGGCAAACTGGCCGTTCAAGTGCTGAAGAAAGCCTTCCCCGTATTCTTCATAGGCATGAACAATGACTTCCGTGTCGCTTTGCGTATAGAAATGATGCCCTCTTTTCCGTAAGTCTTCACCGAGTTCAATGTAATTGAAAATTTCGCCGTTAAAGACGACCCAGACACTCTTGTCCTCGTTGTGGACCGGCTGTTTCCCGCCCTGCAGGTCGATGATGCTGAGCCGGCGCTGACCCAGCCCGATATTATTCTTAACAAAGTATCCCTCATCATCCGGCCCGCGATGGGTCAATATGCGGGTCATTTCCATGAGTATATTTATTTCAGCTTCCCGCTGATTTTCGAAATAGAATATTCCGCTGATTCCGCACATAGTATTCTTTCAAAATATTTTTATCTGTTTAGTTTATCGGGAGAGGCAATCTAACACGAACGATAGTACCGGTATCGTTTTTCTTTGCTCTCGAGGTTCAGTGATTTCAACAGCCGGTATAACCGGATATTTGTCTGACTGAAAGGAGTGGATACTGTGAGATTATTTTCCTAATTTTCTCCTGAACCGGCAGGGCAGTCAGATCTATGCTGATTGTTTGCTTAATAGGTTTGTTATTATTCCTATCTTTGTCTTTATCGACTTCTTTTTTATCAAGCGGTTTCTTTGCTTCAGTATCTTTCTCGGGGAAAAACTTATCTGTTTCCAGGAGAAATTGCTGGCTCTGTTCAAGAAACGAAACATCTTTTTTCGATTCCAAATCACCATTAGAAGCATTTTCTTCTTGATATTCCTTTGGAGGTGTTATTCCATAGGCGATCAATACTTCAGACAATGAATTATAGTCCTCCAAAATATAATAAAATTCCAGCATTTGAAAAATTTCATATACCTCGGAAGTCATATTCAGGAGTTTTATGTCCCCGCCGTGCTCCCGGAACCGCTTTACTTCTCCAACAAAAATCCCCCAACCCGCACTGCTCATATAAACCAGGTTTTTCAGATCAAATATCAGATTAAAGTGATTGCTGGAGAATAAATTATCGAACACCTTCTGCAATTGATCGCAATTGCTCTGATCTATATAGCCCCCGATTTCAACCAGTACTACCGGCAGGGTTTTATCTATAAACTCTGTTTTTATGAGTATCTGTTCCATATTTCATTGCTTTATGGTTATTGTCCCTGACCCGTCATGACGACTGTAAAAGTCTTTAAAATTATTGAAAAATTCATCCCCATGGAATTGGATCTTTCTACATATTGCAGATCGTAATATAGCTTGTTTTTAACATCTTCCAAATCCTCATCATAACCGGTCGTAACCTGGGCGAGACCAGTTATCCCCGGCTTGATTTTCAACCTGTTTTTATACATGGGAATTTCATAACTATATTTATCAACGAAATAAGGCCTTTCGGGTCTGGGACCGATAAACGACATATCCCCGATCATAACATTAATTAACTGGGGTATTTCATCGATCCTCGTCTTGCGCAGGAAATTGCCCACCTTCGTTATACGCGGATCATTTTTCGTTGCCAACACCGGTCCGCTTAATTTTTCAGCATCGACATACATTGTCCTGAATTTGAAAACCCGAAAAATCCGACCGCTGATTCCAACCCGCTCCTGAGAAAAAATAATTGGGCCTTCAGAAGTTAATTTAATCATCAATCCGACAATAATCCACAACGGCATAAAAAATATCAACAAAACCATGGCGCAAAGCGAATCGACGATCTGACGGAAAGAGGGCTGCCAGGGCCGCCTAAGGTCGGTAAAAATCTGATGAATTGTGTTCCCATAAATTTCATCTTTAATTTCGGGTGCAAATTCAAAAGGTAGACGGGCAATTGTACAAAACTTGACGATTTTATGAATTAACGAGAGATCGCTGGTATCAACCGCGATGATAACATGATTGATCTGGTTATCCCTGACAAGCTCAGAAATTTTCTTTAGGGAACCAAGATACCTGATGCCATTCCACTTATTAATCTCTTCCAGGTCTCTGTCATAAACATCAATAACACCAACAAGTTTTTCCCTTGCTTTTATTTGTTCTCTGATACGGTTATAGACTCTCTGGCCAATGCGGTTAAGACCGATAACTGCAATATTACGTCGTGACACATTCGATATTCTTGGTGCGATAACCTGGGTGCTCAACTATTCCTCATTCTATTTTTATACAGCTCCGCCAAGTCAGTTACATTTGGAAATATATTCCATAGCCCGACAATGGTCTTGATAAAACTCACAAGTGGAAATAGATTTAATTTGTTCAATGGCCTTAACGTTTCTGAAATAAAAGCCTATCTCTCATTCAAAAAGTGAATACTCCTACCATCTTATAACATTTATAGAACGGCTATCAGTTAGTGTCTCCTCCGGCTAAATCCAAAACATAAGGCAAGTAAGTGCAGAACATTAAATCACTGTTATCATCGG
>JARRQT010000091.1:0-23817 GCA_037381445.1 Calditrichia bacterium | reverse complement strand
CAGTAACAGAGCCGGAAAACGGCTATCTGCCTTGATTTTGCCATATTTTTTAAATGGTTGCTTCAAAACTATTCATTTTACTATATTGGCTCGCATCGTGTTTTTCAGGATATTAAACCATGGAGGCCTTATGAGCAATGATTTTAAACCCTATGTATCATCGAAAACGGATCTTCCTGAATTTACGATTCGGGCACTGGTGCTTGGATTGTTTATGACGGTGATACTGGGGGCTGCCAACGCCTATCTCGGCTTGAAAGCAGGCATGACCATTGCCGCAACCTATCCGGCAGCTGTAATCGGTATGGCAGTTTTACGGTTTATGAAGGGTTCTATTTTAGAGGAAAATATTGCCCGAACCGTCGGTTCCATCGGCGAATCCATCGCCGCAGGAGCCATTTTTACTATACCTGCTTTTATGATTTCCGGCGTCTGGAAGGGTTCGTTCTGGTCGGTCAGACATTATTTTGAAGCGACTTCCATCATGTTTGTCGGTTCAATCATCGGAATTATGTTTGTCACCATCCTTCGCCGTGTGATGGTTGAAGACAAGGAACTCCCTTTTCCGGAATCTGTTGCCGCTTCGGAAATCCATAAAGCAGGCCGTTCTGGCTCAAGCGGCGCCATGATGCTTTTCGGCGCCATGGGCTTAGGTGCACTTATACAATTTTTAAAGGAATTCAAAGTATTTGCTAGCAAAGGGGAAACATTTATTCATTTCGGACAAAAGGCGCTCGGCATCGGCAATACCTCCACCTCCGCAGGCGGCGGTGCCCTGATCAGCACCCCCGGAGTTAGTCCTGCCTACATGGGCGTCGGCTACATTATCGGCCCTGAACTGGCTGCCCTGAACTTCACCGGCGGGCTGCTGGCCTGGGGCCTTTTCGTTCCGCTTATTCTCTATTTTCTGGGACCAGAGCTGATCTCCTCACAGGTGGTAGCCGAACATAGTTGGGTTGACCTGGCGGTAAATGTCTGGAAGGATATCGTCCGGCCTATCGCAATTGGCGGCATGTTGATGAGCGCCGCCTATACGCTTTATAAAATGAGAACAAGTCTGGCAACCGGTCTGGGGCGCGCGATTAAAGATGTGCGACAGGCCGCAACGGGCGGCATTGCAGCCGAAGACCGGACCCAAAAAGATATGTCTTTCAAATGGGTATTTATCGGCATCGGTTTGGCCACTATCGCAACTTATGTTATCTATCAGTATTTCGCCGGACACTTTGTCGCCGCCATTACTTCCACTGTGGTCATGGTGATTGCAGGCTTCTTTTTCGCCGCAGTATCAGGATACCTGGTTGGATTGATCGGGTCCAGTAACAACCCCATCTCCGGCCTCACCATTTCAACCCTTATCGTGGCGGCTATCCTGATGGTTGCTCTGGGCGTAAAGGGCATGTCGGGTGTGGCGGCAGTACTCGGTGTGGCAGCGGTTATCTGCGTAGCGGCGGCCGTTGCCGGTGAGATGCTGCAGGACCTGAAGGTGGGTCACCTGCTCGGTGGCACTCCCTGGAAAATGCAGGTGGGTGACTTGTTTGGCGTATTCCTGGGATCCGCTGTCATGTTCTTCCCGCTTCTCATTTTGCACCAGGGTGATATCAATCAGGGCGGTACTGGTCTCGGCGGTGAAGCTTATCCCGCACCTCAGGCCAGTCTGATGGCGATTCTGGCCAAAGGCATCGTGGGCGGAGATATGGCCTGGCCGCTGATTATCGTCGGATTCGTCATGGCTATCGCTTTCATTCTATTGAGAGTAAAAAGTCCCATGCTGGTCTGTGTCGGTATGTACTTGCCGCTGGAAACCTCTTTCGCCATCTTCATAGGCGGCCTGATTCGCGGTATCGCCGATAAGATCGTTGCAAAACGCCGATTTAATAATGCACAGAAAACGAGGGTAGAAAACACCGGGGTTCTATTGGCTGCCGGCTTGATTGCCGGAGAGGCGCTTATTGGTTTGCTCTTCGCCTTCTTCGCTCTCATGGAATGGCCGGTTCCGGAGGTCTTCCATCAAACAGGCACTATGATCCAATTTATTCCGGCATTGCTGGTATTTCTTGTGGTTGGCTGGGTTCTGGTGAAAATTCCTGTAAATCATGCCGGAAGTCCGGACGAGCCGGCGCCTCCGTCTGCCATGTAATTGCTCAGTTTGACTTTAAGGCCCCCATAAAACTATGGGGGCTTTTTATTTTGCCGACAGTTTCCATTCTATGCTAATTTTGAAAGAAATTGATTGATCAAAAAATATTGATGATTTATCTTTTTCAGGAAACAACCAAAGGACAGAAGAATGATAATAAAAAAGATACTGGTTCCTCTTGATTTTAGTGAATTCTCCGAAAAAGCTCTGGAATATGCCATCGAACTTGCCGAAAAATTTGAGGCGGCTTTGACCCTTTTTCATGCGGTGCTCCTTTTTCAGGATGATATCGGTGAAGAACAACGTCTACAGGAGTATGAAAACTGGATTAAAAAACGTGAAAACCGGCTCATAAATCAGATGGAGAACAGCCGTCAGAAGGCGGCCCGGCGGGGAATTGATGTGCAAACCATTATGATTCGGGGAATTTCATCCGCCGATGTGATTCTGGATCATGTGAACGACAATCCATTTGATCTGATTGTCATGGGCACCCATGGCCGCTCGGGATTGAAGCATATCCTGCAGGGTAGCGTGGCGGAAAAAGTGGTCCGCATGTCCCCGGTCCCGGTTCTGACCATTCACCGATCCGTCACTCAGTTTCAGGTCAACAAAATTCTGGTACCTCTGGATTTCTCGTTTAACTGCAAAGACGCAACTGATTACGCCCTCTCCCTGGCAAAAAAATTCAAATCGACGCTGGAATTTATCCACATTATTGAACAGGATATCCATCCCTCGTTCTATGCCTCAGGAGTAGATTCCATTTTTCAGATAGATACTGGTTTGAAGGAAAGAGTTATCGAAAACATGAAAGGTTTTTTAGCGGATCAACTGCCTCCGGAATTGACTGCCAATTTCGTGGTGAAGGAAGGAAAGGCCCATAAAGAAATTGTAGAACACGCGAAAGAGAATGGGATTGATATGATCGTAATCGCTACACATGGACTTACAGGGCTGGATTACATATTGCTCGGCAGTACGACAGAGAAGGTGGTACGATGGGCCAACTGCCCGGTTTTTACGGTGCGGCGAAAGAAGGAATCTTCATAATTTTTCAAATCTCTTTCCAGACAGAGCGCAGACGGGTCAGTTCCTTTCCGTCTTTTTCACGAAGCAGTTGGTGCAGGAAAGTCTGCGATTGGCAGGAATCAATCAGGCGGCTCCTCGAAATCACCCGGTGTCCGTACAGCGCTTCCGCCCGGTAACTAATTTCAATATCAACGGGTAGATAATTTTTCAGAATTTCTGCGGGAACAGTTTCCAGAGCCCATTCCGCGTACACGGCATTATTTACATGACGGTTCAAATCCAGGTCGTTTAAACGGACCCGGAACGGCAGCTCCAGCTCGGCCGTCTCGAGAGCCGGCAGCTGCCCAAAATTGTCCACCAGCGCCCGCCGGTCTACAATTGGGAAATTACTCAAATTCTCTTCGATCCTGACCGGGCGTTTCCTTTCCAGACTGATAACCATCCAGGAGCTTGTGGCCGCAATGAGCACTTTATTATCGCTGTTCTTCACCTCAAAATCGCGCAAGGCAAAAAGTCCGTCAATCCCTCTGGGCCAGGTGATAATCTGCAATTCATCCCTCCACATGGGATATTCCAAAATTCTTATATGATAACGGGACAGCACCCAGGTGAGATTGTGCTTAAAAAGATCGGTAACGGAATATCCGATCTGAGCGGCGTGATCTCCTGCTGCGTCCTGCAGAAAATTTAATATCACCACGGGTCGAATTTTACCCCGGAAATCGATTTCATAAGATCTGAGTTGAAATTGTTTTGAAAATTCCCGCATCTTAGTCTGCCTCCCCCGCGTTTCGGCAAAAATGAACCACGATCTATCTATCCTTTTCTCACATTTAATATCATTAAATTAGATTGATGGCCGGCAATGAATTCACGATGGCGGATTTGCACTCTCAAAACACTCATGCTCAACTGACTTTCTATATCTCGTTTTCGGTCACCGTTTTGAATTTTATAATCAGTTAAAAATACGAATTGTGAGATGCGGAAATCAAGAATTACAAAATTGCCTACGGTCTCTTCTTCCGCATTTTAGACAATAAATAAACCTTTGTTCAGATCCCTGGTGAAACCGCTACTGAAATAAAATCCGTCCGCAATTTGCTTCCACCATCTATATAAAAAGACTATTCCGGAAAGTTCCGGATCTTTTCCCAGGCTCCGCAGACTGACCATCAAGAAGACTGCTTGAGGAGCCCATTTTAATGGCACCGGCAAGAAAAATCTGTTTATTTAAATTGTGCTGAATATATTTAAGGAAGGAATAAAAGAAATGAATACTTCTAAAATTTGTCCAGAGGATGAAATTCAGAATACCGTTATTTCAAGAAACATGTTTAACTGTCAAATCATATTTCTCATCATTCATCAATTTTTAATATTTCTTTGATCTTGCTTACAATTTCTTTAACCTGGAAAGGTTTTCGCATGAAACCCACCGCTCCCTTTTTCAACATGTCTTCAAGGTCTTCCCGCTGGGAATAGCCGCTGATGATATAAATTTTCTGATCTTTTTTGATTTTCTTGATTTCCTCGAAGGCTGCCCGGCCATCCATTACCGGCATTACCATATCCAGAATCACCAAATCGATTTCTGCCTGGTGGCGCTGGTATACATCAACGCCGTCCCGCCCATTGCCGGCAGTGTACACTTTAAATCCAGACATTTCCATGATTTCTCTCATCATGCTTCGGATATTATATTCATCATCAACTACGAGAATTGTGGGCCTAATTTTCTTCACCTCCTTGGAAATTGTCTCATTTTCTAATTCACGAACTTCCATTGATGTTTCCTCCTTGACAGGCAAATATGCAAAAACTTTTGTGAATTCCTCAAATTTGCTCTCTATATGTATCTGACCCTGCATGTCTTTGACGATATTATAGGCGATGAAAAGTCCCAAACCAACGCCTTCATTCTTAATGCGGGTCGAATAAAATGGTTTAAAGACCTGATGGATACTGTTTTCCGGTATCCCGCAGCCATTGTCTGCGATACATAGTTCCAGATAATCCCCGGATTTTATAAAAAATGGTTTGCTATCAACCAATCCATCCTGTGTTTGATGCAGCAGACGGGTGGACACAGATATTTCAGCCCCCTGTTTATTATTGAGTGCGATGATGCTGTTGTCCAGAATGATTTTGATTAATTTTCGCATTCGCAACGGATAAAAGCCGATTTCTTTCAGGGATTCGTCCAATTGCAGTTTAACATCGATATTGCGGGGAATTTCCTTGCTCATAGAATCAATAAATGACTTAATAAATTTATTCAAGTCACCCTTTTCGGGACTTTCAAATTCTTCCAGGTTATAATTGAGAAATTTTTGAATCAGATTTGTGGAACGCTGTGTCGCCCTCTCAATGACCTCCAGTTGTTTCTGATAAGGATGATCGCCCGCCAGTCGGGTTCTGAGCAGACTGATATTTGGCACAACAATAGTAAGCAAATTATTGAATTGTCCAATTAATGTTCTTGAAAACTGATCAATTTCATCCAGCATCTCATTACGGTGCTCAATAATATTTTTGAAATAGGATTTAGTTACATCAATGGCGAACACTAAAATTAAGCTGAACCGGTTCTGGAGTTGAATGCGGCTCACATAAAAATTCAGAATTGGATTATAGCCGTTCTTCGGGGCAATCGGAGACTGAAAGTAACGGACTTCCTTATCGCTTGCCTCATCCAACACCCGTCTGAATCCCAGCTGATATGCCTTTGGAATTACCTCCAGGAAATTGTCCCCGATTATCAGTTCCTCTTCTATTTTCATACCGGAGATGGCCGCCGAATTGGCATGCAGAATGACATAGCGGGGATCCAGCGTGAAAATATAGAGCGGACCTTTCTCGAAGTACTCCGCGTATTTCACTTCCTCCAGCATCTTGCGCAATTGGAATTGCCTGAACAGACGAGATTTCAACCGTGCAAAATAAAAATGCTGGTAAATCAGGAGGGAAATGATGCCCACCACCAGATTGACGAATGAAAGGTCATTCAATTCAAATGTTTCATCCTGTCTTACCAGAAGGCCGATACCCAAAAAGTTCCCGCGAATCTTTATGGGAAATAAGATTAGAGATTTGGCTTTAAGCTTGTCCCAATTGGCTTTTTCGCCGGAAAACTGCCGAACATCCGTAATGAGATAGGCCAGATCACGTTTCTGAACAACCGATTCCAGAATTTTCATTTCCGGTGAATGCACAAAGTCCTGGTAAAGCTCAATGTGTTCATTCCGATTGGAAATAACCGTATATTCTTTGTCTTCTTCTCTCAGCTTGAAACCGATGAACCCATGATTGTAGCGAACATTTTGCAGCAGGAATTCGAACAGGGTCTGAACCATCTTATCCGAATTCTTAAACGACAATACACCTCGCTGAAATTCGATGAGTTCGGACAAAAGGCTTATCTGCTTTACGAAGGAATTGAAATTGCTGTCGAGAGTTTCCAGTGTGGTCCGGACATATTGCTCCAATAGTTCCAGTTCCTGGGATATGTGCTTCAATTCAGAAAACACCTCGGAATTCTTCTCCATTTTTTTAATGGATTGAATGATGTTTTCGAGATATTGGACAATATTCGACTGAAGTCTCATATGGCATCCACCGCAAAGAGTTTAATATATTCCTGCTGCTCAGCCAATTCTTTTTCCACGCTCTCTAATAATTGTAAAACTTCCATATCGGATAAGGAATAGTTTTTTTCAAAATAGGGATCCAGCTTAATTAGATCAGAGAAATTCTTCTGATTGCTTTCCAGTAGATGGGACAGCAGATTGCCCAGATAGATCAACCTCACAAAAGGAGAGTTATTTTCTGCGCCGGCGTATTTTCTGGGATAATGATGAAATTTGGCCATATTGACCACCTCATCCGGCAGCCGCCAGTAATCCAACAGCCTGGCACCGACCTCCGAATGATCGAAACCGAGGAATTTCTTTTCCAGCTCTGATAACCGCTTGTTTTCCTGCTGGCTTTTCTCCAATAATAAATAGTAATCCTGATTCAGAATCCTGATGAGTACCAATTTGCCAATATCATGGAGCAATCCGCCAATATACAGGATATCCTTATTCTCGGGATCGTAATCTTCAGCCAAAACCTTCAGCGTAAATCCGGTATAAAGTGAATGCTTCCACAATTGTTTTAAATCATATGCCTTATTCGCTTTAAATCCCTGATACATGCTGTAAATGGCCAGTGAAACGGCGATATCTCTCAGCAGATTAAAGCCCAATATGATGATGGCCCGATCGAGTGAATAGATTGTCCTTGGATAATTAAAATAACTGGAATTGGCAATTCTCAGAATCTGAGAAGTCAGCGAGAGATCGCCGGAAATCACCTTCACCAATCGGGGAATAGGAATTTCCTTATCCGCGCATAATTGGACAACCTCGAACGCCACGGTATTAATCGTGGGAATTTTTTCAATTTGATGGACAATTTCTTCCACAGAAGGTGACATTCTTTCCCTCAAACATAAAAGACAAAATCCTTTTAAAAAACCACACTACTTATAATATCGAAAAGAATTGCCGTAACTTTATTAAAAGTTTTTAATTTAAGACCAGTAGCTCACATTTTTTCGCAAAATCCCTATTTTCGCCTGTAAGCTGCGAACAAATCCTTTTTCATTGACCAATTGTGTGAAAACCAATAAATCTATTCAAATATAATAGAAGAAGCCGAGAAATAAAATTGATTTTACCTAAAAATCCATGGCCTTTGAGAATCCGGCCAGGAAGGTGACACCCCGGTATTCCTGATCTTCACCCAAAGGATGTGCAAACCGGAAAATGCTGTACCTGACTTCAAAAGAAAGCGCCCATTCCTCTTTCCAGAAATAATCCACTCCCAAACCGGCATACCCCCCGCCGCCAATTTCTCCTGAAATTGCCCCCAGCGTTCTGAAAAAATTATTTTCCATCGGCCAGTAAAAGCCCAAAGCAGGGCCAAATCCGGCGACCAGATAGGGAGTAATATTTCCGGAATTCGCCCGGTTCAGCGGGTGCAGCTTTATATTCAGCAGAAAAGGAATGAAAAAATATTGGGACTGGGGCTGCAAATCGGCGTAAGCCTGCCGGGAGGAAGCATTTGAGGTGAGAATATGGTTAAACTGCATGGAAAATCCCAGAGAGCTCCGGTTTCCCTTCAATTGAAATAGCGAGGCGGAAACGCCGGCATAGTCGGGATTCGCCAGAAAATTGGCATCCAGCGTCTTTCTGTAAAAATTCCTGAAATAATAAAAACGGTAGTTTTGCCCGATATTTGCCGGATTTGCGACGTCCGCTGCGGATTGAATGGCTTCCGTGTTAGTTCTTAAACTGGGATAAGAGGAATCCTGGGAAAAAATACCGGCGATCGAAACAAATACCAGAACAATAATGACCATTTTTTGATTCATATCGAACCTATAAGTTATATTTCTGGACTTTGTTGCGCAGGGTGCGCAACGAAAATCCCAGCTTTTTCGCCGCCTGCGTTTTGTTCCCCTTGCTTTCTGCCAGCGCCTGCCTCAGGATTTCTCTCTCGCACTGATCCAGGCGTTCCCTGTAACTAAGGTCCTTACTATCATTAAAAAAGTCCGGTACTAAAGCATTTCTGTGTGAATCAGACTGCAAATACCCGGGTAGATCGGAAACTTCGATAATTGGAGATTCCGCCATAACCACCGCATTTTCAATCGCATTCTCCAGCTCTCTCACATTTCCCTGCCAGTGATAAACCAGCAAAAGATCCCTTGCTTCCGGAGAAATACTTTCAACCTTCCGGCTATTCTTTTCCGAATATTTCTTTACGAAATGATCGATAAGCGGACCAATATCTTCCGGCCTGTCGCGGAGCGGCGGAATAAAAATAGGGATCACGTTGAGTCGATAATATAAATCCTCGCGAAACCGGCCGTCACGCATAGCCTTCTCCAGATCTGAATTGGTGGCAGCAATCAAACGCACATCCACCTCTATATTCTCAATGCCGCCCACCCGGGTAAAACTTCTCTCCTGCAATACCCGCAGAAGTTTTGCCTGCACGCCATGGGGAAGCTCGCCAATCTCGTCCAGAAACAGCGTCCCCTGGTTGGCAACTTCAAATTTCCCCTTTTTACTTTTGTATGCTCCGGTAAATGCACCCTTTTCGTGGCCGAACAGCTCGCTCTCCAATAATGTCTCCGGAATGGAGGCGCAGTTAATCTCAACCAACGGCTTGTCTTTTCTGGCACTCTGGTAATGAATGGCACGCGCGATGAGTTCTTTTCCCGTTCCGCTTTCGCCCCGTATTAAAACGGTTGCATCTGTAGAAGCGACTTTTATGATCTTCCGGAAAACCTCCTGCATCTTGCCGCTAACCCCAATGATATTCTCAAAACTGTAGGCTTCCTGGAGCTTGCTTTTCAGATCAATATTTTCAGTGATTAATTGCTGTTCTTTTAAAGCACGGCGGATTAATATCAGCAGCTCATCCAGATCAATGGGCTTGGTGAGATAATCATATATGCCCAGTTTCATCGCATCCACGGCATTCTGAACCGAACCAAAGGCCGTCATCATAATGATTTTTGCCTCCGAATTATGCTCAAGAATCGACTTCGATATTTCGAGTCCGTCTTTATCAGGCAGGAGGTAGTCTATCAGGACCAAGTTAAATCCGTTCTTCTTAATTTCAGAAAGAGCCTCTCTTCCATTTTTGGCCTTGGTAACTGAGAATTTTTCATCACCAAGGATTTCAGCCAACCCTTCCAGAGTATTTAAATCATCTTCAACCAGTAACAACTTTTCATTCATAAAAGTCCCAAAATTCCAGTTTAGCTAAAATTGAACTACCAAATCTCAACACTAATTTAATGAAAATATCTATCATTTTCATCAAATAATTACAATGTATGTTAGACTTAATATCGAACGGATGATTTATCTATTTTTCAAGGGGCAATTCTATAAAAACCGTGGTTCCTTTTCCCAGAGTACTATTGAGCCAAATTTTCCCTTTATGACCCTCGATTATTTGTTTGGCAATCGCCAGTCCCAGGCCTGTGCCAGTCTTTTTGGTTGTGTAATAAAATTCGAAAATGTCATTGAGTTTCTGCATGGGAATGCCTTCGCCGGTATCCTTGAATTGGATGATAATGTTTCTTTTCTGCATACCCTGCCGGGGAGACCCCTCAGAATTATTCAATATGGAAGTTGATATTTTGAGCACGCCGCCATTGGGCATCGCTTCAAATGCGTTTAAAACGATGTTATGAAAAACCTGTTTTAGCTGGTTGTGATCGAACATTCCCAATACCGGCTCAGCAATGTACTTCCGTTCCACTTCTATGCCGGTACTTTTGGCATGCCCTTCCTGAATGATGATTATCTCCTCCAATATTTGATGAATATCAACCCGGATGAGATTTAACTCAGGCGGACGGGTTATCGCCAGAAAATTGCTCACCAGGCTGTTCATCCGATTTATTTCCGAAGAAATGATGTTCAGGTATTTGATTTTCTTATCGGGAGGCGAATCGGCCTGGGTGACCAGCCGGCGGAGAATCTGCATATTGATATTCATGGCATTCAAAGGATTCCGTATCTCATGACTCACCAGAGAAGCAAAACGGCTCAGGGCGGCGAGTCTCTCCATCCGCCGCAGTTTTTTCTGATTGAGATCCAGAGATTCTGACATGGCATTGAACTCCTGCGCCAGTTCAGCCAATTCGTCCTGACGTTTGATTTGTATGCGGTGTGTCAAATCGCCCTTTGCAAATTGCCGGACACCTTTTACCAATACCTCAATGGGATTTGTGATCCGTTTGACACTTCCGATGGCAAGCCCCAATGCGAGAAGCGCAGTCAGACCAACCAAAACCAAAACCCGGTCTCGCATCTTGCGCGCCAGTTCGAACGCCTCCGTTTCGGACTGCTGGATGACAACTCCCCATTTCAGCTCCGGAATAGGCACGTAAGCACCCACCATTTGCTTTCC
This sequence comes from Calditrichia bacterium, assembly GCA_037381445.1. Lineage (GTDB taxonomy): Bacteria > Calditrichota > Calditrichia > RBG-13-44-9 > RBG-13-44-9 > JARRQT01. The sequence goes on along the minus strand of JARRQT010000091.1, from coordinate 12,665 downwards.
CTGGCTTTCAAAGAAAGTTATTCCTTCTTCCCCGTCTTTCAGTTTCTCGAAAAAATCATAGCCTGCAATGGATTCTTTCTGCAGCACCCGTTGTTTCTCCGGGTGGGCGATAACGGAGCCGTCCGAACTGACCAGAAAAGCATTGCCCGTTTTGCCAATTGTAATGTGATCTACCAGGTCCCAAATGGTTTTCAGGTCTATCTCCCCCACCAGAACTCCTTCAACCAGATTATATTTTTTTATTGGTAGCGCAATCAGCATGACCGGAAATCTGGATGGTGTAAAATAGACCTGGGAATAGTATATCTGTCCATTCATAGACTCCCGGAAGAAATTCTCCCTGCTATAGTCCTTCAGTTCCTCCCCAAAGCTGGTGGTTACAACGGCAGCGCCGGATTGGTCGAGGATAAATATTTTGCGGAAAATGGCATTGGAAGATTTAATCTTATTGACGACCCGACTCTGTGTAAAACGCTCCATTTCCAGGATATCCCGGGTTTGAACCAGCGTGCTGAGAATGGTCAGGGGTTCTTTGACAAACAGCGAAATCTCATTGCTGGCCCGTCTGGCAGTCTCGATATTCCGCTGGAACAGATAGCTTTTAACCGTGTTTTGGGTGAGACTTATCAGCAGCAGACTAACGGACTTGTTCATTTATCTAACCATGACGAATATTTTTGTAGCGGTTTTGGCACAAACCAGTTCTCGAAAGGACTCAGACGATGGTAATAACTCTTTCCACTCGTGGAAGAAACCCGCACATTTTTAAATCTGTTCCTGACAGCATAAATGATGGTATCATCAAAATACAGAAATACTACGGGTGCATCCTGATGCAGAAAAATCTGATAGCGTTGAACTACGGGCTTGAGCAAACCTGGATCGGCATCAGCCTGTTTAAACAATTTTTCAATGAAAGGGTTATTGTAATTAATGTAAGGCGCCTGTTTTTTCAGAACTGAGTTATAATACAATTTCACTGCGCTCAGTATGTTCTGATCAAAATATGAAAAATCGCCCAGCACCGCGGTAAATTTATTTTGCCGCATTGAACTTTGCTTTTCAAAATGACTGACCGGTCTGGGCTCTACATTTATGCCCAGTTCAGCGAGATGGATTTTTATGGCCCGGGCGATACTCTCCTCTAAAAAAGAGTTTTGTTCGAAAAGCAATTCAAAGCTTAATCCCTTTCCATCTTTCTCCAGTATGCCTTTGGATTGATTCACTTTCCAGCCGTTTTCGTTCAATATTTTCAGACTCAGACCGGGCTGATAATTATCCCTGAACAATTCCTTATAAAACAGCGGATCCGTGTAATCTATCATCGAATAGGCAAGATGCCCGTTCTGGTCAATCAGCCTGCTCAGAATTTCATTTGGATTAATTGCCCCCCGTATCGCTGTTCTCACCCTGAGGTTCTGGAAGGGATATCTGTTCACATTAAATAATAGGTAATAAATCTTTTTCTCCGGGCGCAGCGTGGCAAATATTTTTATATCATCCTTCAGGATTTGATGAAGCCGCTGGGCGCTGATTCTGTCGTTGAGCTCAATCATATCCACACCCCCCTGGATGAAATTATCCACCATCTGCTGCTCATCATCGAAATATTTAAATACAATACGGTCCAGGAAGGGCCTTCCCATCACATAATGGGGATGGGAAGAAAGAACGATTTCATTGTGAAAATTTCGTTCGAATCGAAAAGGACCATATCCCAGCGGCCTCACACTCTTTAAAAAGTCGAAGCCCTTCTCCAGCACATTCTGGTTCAACGTAAACTGGACTTCCAGGTCTCCGCTGATATCAATGGATTTGATATTCGAGAAATCAATCTTTCTGTTCAGGATATGGCCGCCCCAGATATTAAGCATATTGTAGGTGAATTGCACATCGCTGTTTCTGAGTGAAATTCCGTTCTGGTAGCTGATATTACGGCTCAAAACATACTTCCATACATAGCCCTGGGTTTTGTTGGAACCGGGAAAAATGAACCGGTCCACCAGAGGTGGCGGCTGATTAAAACGGTCGGCATTCTGTATAAGACCGTTTCCAAAAATCAGTCTGGTAATTTGCTGATTGAATATGTCATCAATGCCGTAGGGATTAAAGTAATCGGGCGGATTACCTACATGACCGATCACCAACTGATCACCAAATGCTTCGGAAGGCGGGGAGATTATTTGTGAAAATGCCGGTGAAAGAGCTGCGAGGAGGAGAAGGTATATTAAATATTTATTTTTCAAAGCCAAGTTGCAGTCCCCAAAAAAGATATGAAGCAATATTAATAAATTCTGTATATGAAATCAAATCCTTAAAATCTGTAACCCTATGGCCATTAATAAACTTATTCTCCTTGAAAAATGGAAAAAATCACATCGATAAGGATAGGCGAGCGGCAATAATTATCGCTGTCTCGGTCTATTTCATCCAATTGGAATGCGAATCTATGGAAAGAACTTAATTGCACTTTTTTTGTTCAACCTAATTGATGATAGGAATGGGGTTGATGGTACTGATTTTTTCTGAATTTGCATGGGAACTTGCGGGCGCAGTCACTTGATTTTTCTTCAAATATATTATATATTTGGAGTTTAATTTTACGTTAACCTAAAAAATGAAAGATAGAGTCATGAAGGACAATTCAAAAGAAATTTATTTAAAGGATTTAAACGGAGAACCTGTTGTTCGCATTGGAATTGTGGAGGCCCAGGATTATATCGATTTCAGAATCTCAGGGGAATTTTCCATTGTAGATTCAACCGATAATACCTTGATAAACAAGATCAAATCCAATCGCAAATGGCGGGTAAAAATCAAGGAGAGCAAAGCGGGAAGTGAAAAATTTCATCTTGTGCTCTATGAAAGCTTCGAAAAGGAACGGGTGGAAGAAAAGCTTAAGAGCGCTATAAAATATGATCCTGAGGCGACAATCGAGGAATTGGGAGGGGACATTTATCTCGGGGAGACTTTAATTAATAATAATACAAAATATATTTTGCTATCCGGCAACTATCGAACAGAAGTTGAAGCGAAGAAAGACTTTAAACGCTTCCAATATGAATTTAATCCTTATGTCACAAAAGAAACCACCAGACAACCACGGGGCATTCTGGAGTTTTTCGATTCCGAGTATGACAATTCGGGCGAGGTTAAAAATTCCTTTAAAATCATCCCGACAGACGTTAATGCCACCGCTCAGTTATATAACATCAAAAAATATGATGAAATTCTCCAAAAAGAACATTCCGAGGATCGCATTTACAATGGCACTTTGGAATTCCGCTTGGATAATAAGGGCAAGTTAATGGTGGTTAGTGAGATCCCCCTGGAACCTTATTTAAAGCGGGTTGTCTATTCGGAAATCGGTACAGATCTACCGTTGGAATTCAGTAAAAGCCTGGCCATCGTCTGCCGAAGTGAGGTGTTGGCGCGGGTCGATCATAAACATCTGGGCGATCCCTATGATATGTGCGACTGGGGGCATTGCCTTCGCTATTACGGCGAAGATTTTAGTGACAAAAAAATCAGCGAGGCCGTGGAAGAGACCCGCGGCCATGTTATTTTCACTCAGAAAAACAATATCTGTGATGCCTATTTCAACCTGATCTGCGGGGGCCATACCGAAGATGCCACGGGTGTGTGGGAAATCGACGAAGCGCCCCAGTTTCATGGGAAATATGACTGGAAAGAAATTCCCAAAGATTTTACCTCGCTGAAAGATGAAAAAATGGTGCGCAGATGGATTCTTTCCCGCCCCGATGCCTGGTGTAATTTCCGCGGCCGCGAAGTTCCTCAGTCGCTGGAGCAATATAAAAAGTATTTCCGATGGGAAGTGAATCATACGCGAAAGGAACTGGAAGAAATTATCCGAAAAAAGACCGGGGAAGATATCGGTGTGCTGTTTGATATTATTCCCATCCGGCGGGGAAGTTCGGGGCGCCTGAAGGAAATCGAGCTGATTGGCAGTCTGAAGAATTATCGCATCCGTGGCGAATTGAATATCAGGGCTTCCCTGGCATACGATTATCTCGAGAGCTCCTGTTTTGTTGTGGAAAAGGAACTGGATGATATCGGCACGCCGATTACCTTTACCTTAGTCGGTGCCGGTCAGGGGCATGGGGTGGGGATGTGCAAGACCGGCGCGGCCGTCATGGCGCTGGAAGGATACAAGTGGCAGGATATTCTGAATCATTATTTTGAAAATTGCGAGATCCGGTCTTTTTATGATATAAAGCAGAATTGAGGATGGAACTAATTTCAGCATCAGGGCAATGCGCAAACATTGCTTCTGCAATTGTTAATTAACATCGAAAACATGGAGCATTCCCGTCGGGAATGTTTTAAAATCACATTTATGAATTAAGGATGAGTGGTATGAAAGAAGTTATTGAAGCGCGAATTCAGGAAATGCAGGAAATTCTGAACAATTTACGAGGTTATCTTTGACATAGATAATAAAACAACCCAAATAGCTGAACTCGAAGAAAAGGCAAATTCCGCCTCATTGTGGGACAATCCCGAGAAAGCGCAGGTATTGCTGCAGGAATTGAGCAGTAAGCGGGAAGTAGTTGATGAGTGGAAAAACTATAATAAAGAGCTGGAAGATATTTCGGTACTGCTGGAATTGAGCGAGGAAGAAGAATCCGAAGATACTTTAAAGGAACTGGATGCGGAAAGCAGGCGGCTACTGGACAGAATTAATGCGCTCGAATTGCGGGGCCTGTTATCCGCACCCGAAGATCCCAAGAATGCCATTCTGACCATACATCCCGGCGCCGGTGGAACCGAATCGCAGGACTGGGCGCAGATGCTGATGCGCATGTATTTGCGTTGGGCCGATCTGCACAAATTTAAATCGGAAGTGCTGGATATGCTTCCCGGAGAAGAAGCGGGGATCAAAAGCGTTACAATAGAGATATCCGGAAAATACGCATTCGGATATCTGAAAGCCGAAGTCGGTGTGCACCGGCTGGTGCGCATTTCACCGTTTGATGCCAGCGGTAGGCGGCATACCTCCTTCGCCTCCGTCTTTGTGGTCCCCGAAGTGGATGAGGACATCGAAATTGATATCAATCCGAATGATTTGAGAATTGATACTTTCCGCGCAAGCGGTGCCGGAGGACAGCATGTCAACCGGACCGACTCGGCAGTGCGAATTACTCATATTCCAACCAATATCGTGGTTACCTGCCAGAGCGAACGCTCCCAGTATAAGAATAAAGCCAATGCCATGAAAATCCTAAAAGGAAGGCTTTACAAGAAAAAACTCGAGGAAGAAGAGGCTAAAAAGAGGGAACTCGAAGACACAAAAACGGGAATCAGTTGGGGGAATCAGATCAGATCCTATGTCTTTCATCCCTATAACCTGGTGAAGGATCACCGCACAAATCATGAAACCGGCAATATCCAGCGGGTTATGGATGGAGACCTGGATGATTTCATCCATGCCTATCTTTTAAAATTACCTGAATTGCATGACGCCTGATAAGAAAAGCGCCCCGTTAAGGGCGCTTTTTTGTTTCAAATGATGTGTGGAGTGCCATCATTTCTCAACCCAATTCTTTTGCGTCACTTTTTCATCAGCTCGATACTGCCGTTGGTGGTGGATATATCCATTGTGGAACCGCCCCCGTTAATCGTTCCGGAAAGTTTTTTGGAATTATATTTTCCTGAGACTTCCAAAGGAAAATCCGTATTGATCGATCCGTTGACCGTTTTGCCCTTAACCTCAACAGCCGCTTCAGACGGCAACTGAATTTTGATGCTGCCATTGGTTGTGGAAATATCCGATTTTCCGTCTTTAGATAATTGATCAAATTCTGCAGCAATAGAGCCATTGGTGGTGTGCGCGTCCATTTCTCCGAACACTTTTGTGGCCTCGATTTTCCCGTTGGTGCTCTTCAGTTTCAGACGGCCCGTCACCCTGGTGACCGACACTGCCCCGTTTGTGAGATTCAAATCCAGATCGGACTTTTGAGGAACATGGATAACATAATTCACCGAGGCGGATGTGCCATCTCCAAATATCCAATCTAAAAGCCCGCTGCGCATGTTTTCGGGAAGTTTTGTTTTGATAAATAATTCATTTTTATTCCGGGAAATTTCGATTTCAACTTCCTTCATGAAACGCTTAGCATCCTTCTCGTCGGATGCTTTCACCTTTTTTACGGCCTCGATCGAAACTGTGTTTTGGTCCCACCCATTCACCTCCACCTTTCCGTTCACATTCTCCAGACTGATAAAACCGCCCGGGGCAAACTCGACTTTCTTTTCAAAGGTTTCCTCAAGCGTAGCAGCAGAGCCAAATTGCACCAATAGAATAAAGAAACAGATAAAAATTATACCCAATCGATATTTCATTTCTTTTCTCCCTTCTTATACAGGGTTATTCCATAATGAATCGGGTCATCCGGGGCATCATCATTCCAGTTCCCGTAACTGTGGGAATCATCCGTATCATAATGCAGGCTATAGTGACCGGGAAACAGCGTGATACTATCATCAACCTTCCGGTTCTTTTTCGCTCCGCCGGCCCAGCGGCTCTCTTCAAAGGTCATTTTCCAGACTTTTTTACCGGTATCATTGTTTTCTATCCAACCATAATCAAACATTTCATCCCAATCGCCTTCCCCTATCGCATAAATCCGGATGTCCGTTGGCTTATCTATTTCAAACTTTTCACGAATATGGCTATTATTCCCCGCCTTGGTTATTTTTGCAATGATATTTTCCGATTCATCTGCCGATTCCACTTTCTGGATTTGATCGCTGCTGTATTTCGGATCCGCCGGATATATGGTTATTCCCCAACTGTAAGGATTATAAGGAATATCTCCGTTCCATCCTTCAAAGCTGTGAGAATCGTCGGTTCTGTAATAAACCATGTAAGAGCCGGCAGGAAGCGTAATGACTTCGTCTATCATCCGATTTTTTTCTGCGCCGCCGGCATGGCGGGTACGATTGTAATCCATTTCCCATACTTTTTCTCCGGTTTGCATATTGACAATCCAGCCATAATCAAACATTTCTCCGCCACGGCCTTCTCCTACTGCATAAACCCGGATTTGCATCTGTTGTGAAATCTTAAACCCTTCGTGGACCCGTTCATCATCGCCCAAACGGGTCATTTCGACAATAGGTTTTACCTTAAGCGTCTGCAGTTTCTCGATGCTGTCGGGATCATACTCACCCGCGACACCCGTGAGCGTCAGACCATAGAATGCCGGATCATAGGGTGGATTTGCATTCCAATCATTCGGCGAATGGGAATCGTCCATCACAAAATAGACCCAGTAGGTTCCCGGTTCAAGGGTGATGGTTTCATCCCAATATCGATTTTTTACCGCGCCCCCAGCATATTCGCTTTTGTCCGCCAGGGTTTCCCATACCTTTTCAGAATTGGAGGCATCCACAATCCAGCCGTAATCAAATGTCTCGCCCCTGAATGCTTCTCCGACGGCATAAACTCGAAAAGTACCTCTCTTCTTCAATTCAAATCCTTCCTGCCGGTAATCGGAATTGTGCAGACCAGTGATCGAAACTATCGCCTGTTTCCGCAAAGCTTCATGATATTTCTCCACCGCCCTTTCACTTAACTCTGCATCCACACCTGAAATCCGGACAAACCATTTGGCTTCATCTTCCTTATACCATTCCTCGTCATGCAGGAGCCTATTCAGCAATTTGCCAAAACTAAAAAAGCCGTCATCCAATATGGACAATCCCGGTTTGCTGGCCTGATAATAAACTTCATACTGGCCGGCTGGAAGCGTAAGATCCCCTTCAAATTTTCGATCGGAGCGGGTTCGGCGGCTCCTGTCGCTGTTTTCCATGGTAAGGCGCCAAACCAACTTTCGGGTCTTAGCGTTGATAATCCATGGATAAGCAAACATATTGCCGGGATCCATCATCAAATCCTTTTCCTTTTCCGATTTTTCGCCGGCACCTTCTGCCTGAATATGAATCGTTTTCCTGGAATTCAAGGTGAAACCGCTGTTCTTTAAATCGCCGATGTGCAAATCCGTTATTTCAACAGTTTTATTTCCCTGCGCAAACAGCAGACCTGTAGTCAGAAGGATGAAAATAAAAATCTTCATGGATACTCCAAAAAAATGTTTTTCAGATTTCGAAGGCAATGGGGTAATGAGATAAAAAATGTTCCTTTTTTTGAATCTGGAATCTTCATTTTAATACTTAATTTTTAAGTGTTTCATCAAACGATTTCCGGCAATTCAATATATTACCTATTCCCTTGATACCTCTTCACAGGCAATTTTTACGGGGCGTTTAAATAAAATGTTGCAGAAAGGAAAATTTTTTATATAAAAATCTCACGTTAGGCTCATCTCTGTTTTAAAAAGGTGACAAACTCAGATGACATCGGCTGAGTCGATATCATTTCTTCATGCAGCATAAAATCTCAATTTATCGGCATATTGGTCAGACGATTTTTTCAATGCGGAAAATATTGGTACATAAGAAACCCCGGAAAATCCGGGGTTTCCAAAATTCGCTTGATTGAAAATCAGGAAACTTTGACTTCAATTTGCTTGGGCTTCACTTCCTCCGCTTTGGGAAGATGAACTTCCAGTATTCCATCCTTATAGGAAGCATTGATCTTATCCTGATTGATTTTTGTCGGTAATTGGAAAGAACGCGAGAATTTTCCCCGACTTCTCTCAACCCGGTGATAATTGACATCTTTTTCTTCTTTTTCGCTCTTGCGCTCTCCTTCAATTACCACGTTCCCGTTATTGAAAGAGATATGAATATCTTCTCTTTTCATTCCAGGGAGCTCAGCGGTCACCACGTACTCATCTTCCGTCTCATATATGTCCACCCTGGGATGCCAGAAAGCCGGAGACAACATCTCCTGATCTTCCGACAGAGAGGAACCAAAGAAACGGTCAAACATGCGATTCATCTCGTCCTGCATATTTAGAAGATCTCTGCCAGGACGCCATCTTACAATTGCCATAATTTAAACCTCCTTTATTTTTTTGCTCTACTAAAATATATACAAAGTCCGTACCAAAAATTTAATTTGGCAGTATATATCTGTTTTGAAATAAGTTATGGCATATTATTTCATATTAAGCAATGAAGGAGGAAATCTGAATATTTTTCAGAATTATAGTTCGAAATGTCGCATGTTCTGCAACTTATTCAGTCATTTGGCTGGAATCTGTCATTCATTCAGAAAATTCGGCTGGCTATCGACCAGATCTTTCAACATTTCGGCATTGCGGATTGCATTCCCCTGGGGGTGGTTGTTGAAAAATATATAGCTTTTGTTTGTTTTTTGAAGAATATGGGAAAGCCGGATCAGCCATTCTTCCAACTCCGAAGCCGAATACAAGTAATCGTAACGGGTCTGGTTAGTTCCCTTCCACCAATTGGAGGAATTCCTTCCGTGAAAACGAACATATCCCAGCCCGCCTGTCACAATTTCCTGCCGTTTTAGCAAGCCCCGCAATTCGGGCTGGTCTACATTCACATAAAATATGGAATGACGCTTCAACATTTCAAAAACCTGCGGCTGGTCCCAGGTCCAATTCCGGAATTCCACGAAGAGAGGATATGGACTGGCAAGCATTTTTGTTTCCACAATATAATCGCGGTTTTCCGGCGTATTTTTGAATGAATAGGGAAACTGCGCCAGGAATCCGGAGAACTTCCCTTTTTCCTCTATTGGCTGTATTGCATCAATAAGCTGGTTCATCGCCTCTTTATTCTTTTTCCGAATGTGTGTGGTTTCCTGATTGGTTTTGACAATGAATTCAAAATTATCCGGCGTTTTCTGGTCAAGGTGATAAAAAACTGCCGGATGGGGTATTCTGTAGTAGGTGGAATTTATTTCAACCACTGAAAATTTTTCCGCATAATAATCAAGCATTTTGCCTTTGGGCAATTTGGGAGGATAAAAATTTCCCCGCCAGTCCTCATAGCTGTATCCGCTGGTGCCGATCATCATTTTCATGAATTGTCTTCCTTCAATTCAAATAATTGTATTATCGGCCCGGGGCGATTCCATGCAGGAAAAAAGACCTTTGCAGGTTTCTGTGTTCTGAAAATCTCGCGATAAAATCTCTGCCGGCTTAAAAAATCTTCCCGCAGCGGATTGTTTAACGCAGGAGCCGGATTATTCAAGAACTTTAGATAGGTATCACTGTTCAGGATAAGTATCCTGGCCCCATCATTGATAAGTTCCTGCAGGGATTTATGGGGATGTGTCAGATTCTCTCTGATGAAAGGATCACCGTCCAAAACGGATTTAAGCGTATCCGGCAAATCATTTTCATTCAATGATTTTTGGACTGAAATAAAGTTATAATTATACGGTGCATCCTGCAATGATTTCAATTTCTTTCTGACCGCAGGAGAAAGATACCGGCTCCCAGCCCCATATTCCATAAACCGGTTCACATCAATCAGATTGATATCATAATGGTAGTGATCGTAAACAATGGCCGAATTGGGGGGCAGATGCTCCATTATCCAGCGTCCGGCTAATTCTCTTGTATCCGTCCGCGTGTGCAGGAAATCCGTATAAACAATCCGCGGCACATTTATCAGTAAAACCGGCAGAAGCAGGGCGTACAGAATCTTAGGATTTTTTAAATGCATCGAAATACGGCTGATCCAGTAGGCGGACAAAACAAGCAGAGCGGGGAAAATAATCAGCATATAATCCAGACCCTTCTTTTCCCAGCTCCCGACGATTAAAAAGGTTGGGAGAACGATCATTGCAATGGGAAGCGCAAATCTCCCGGGCCGCAATAGAAGGCTTGCCAAAAGGACAATAAAAAGCAGGCCGAGGAGCCATTCCGAGGTGATAAGCGTTTTTATTTCCCACAGGTACGGAAGGCCTGTCTGGAAATTGTATCCGTAAACCGACTGAGACCAGATTGTCCGGAAACCCTCGGCAAATTTTGAGAAGCTTAAAATCCAGTATGGAGAACCAATGATGAATCCGATACCAACAAACAAAGCGGCGGTGGCAATACGGAATTTTCGTCCCTCTCCCTTTTGTTCTGCAAAGATCAGCAGCGACAGCAGCCATCCGAATGCCAGGAATCCGGCGTTGTATTTTGTTGAAATGGTAAATCCGCAAACCAGGGAAGCCAGCAGGATTTCAATGCGGGAAAGCGGATGATAACAGGCCTTTGTCATATAATATAAAACAACTGCGCTGCCCAGAATCAAAAAAGCATCCGGCACCATCCAAAAAGTGAAATTGTGAATATTAAAACTGGACAATAAAAGGAGCGTGAGCAGCAGAGATAAACCGGGCGCCAGCAAAAAGCGGACGTTCCGGTAGAAAACAACCAAAGAAATAATGATGGCAATCGCGCTCAAACTCCTGCCCAGCAAATAAAAGGAGGAAGGATCTGAGAAAAACTGAAGCGCAAAGTCCGCTGATCCGGGGAACCACCCGACTATCTTTCCAAAGATAAAATAAATACCGTACACCGCAGCAATGAGGTATGAATAGAATGTAGGGTAAATAAAATTTAAAGGCTCCAGGGTATGGCGGGCTCCAAGGCTCAGCGCATTTTTTGCAATAAAATATTCCGTGGAATTGTAAACGGACGGCAATCCGTAGGTAATTCCCCAAAACCTGATCAGCACGCCTACCAGAATTAGGAAAACAATATTCCGGCGGTCGGCAGTCCATTCAATTTTATTTAAAAAGCGTATTTTCATCCAGTTCATCCGAATAATAGGATCTGCGCTCAATCAGGCATTAGGCCACCGCTTAATTCCCGGTAAACAGACAGGAGCTTCTGTTCCTGCTTTTCCCAGTTCCAGATCTCCCTGGCTTTCAGACAATTCCGATGATATTTGTTCCATATCTTTTCATTGGTCAGTAATTTTCTGATCGCTGAAATTATCTCTTCCCCGGAATCGGGATTGACCAGAATGCCCACCTCATGTTCGGATATAAATTCCCTGAAGGTTGGAATGTCCGAAGCAATGAGCGGTGTACCGGCCATAACATATTCAAAAAATTTATTGGGAGAGGCATATTTGTAGTTGATACTGGTCGGTTCAAATAATACAACCCCCGCTTTTGCCTGCTGTGTTCTTCTGCACAAATCTTTCCAGTCTGCCTTTCCGAAAAAATACACCTTTTCGCCCAATCCCAGGTCCGAAGTCAACTGCCTTAATTGCTGTTCAATCTCTCCGTGCCCGAGGAATTCCAGTGTCCCGTTATCTGTTTCTGCAAAAGCCCGGATTACCTGCGGCAAGGCGCGGCCGGGTTTGAAAATGCCCTGAAACAAGATGCTGTCCTTTCGGTCATGGAATAGAGGCAACTCCGATGCCTCGGCATTCCCTTTCCGTTCCGGCAGGTTCATGATAACTTCCGGTTGAGAGATCCGGGGATAGATCTTTTTGTACAGATCTCCGTGCGAAGCGTTAATGGTCAGGATTTTTTTAGCGAATCTGATAAAGAGCCACTCAGTGAGCGCCCAGATTTTACCGGAAAGTTTTTTCTGATTGAATATTTCCAGTCCCCGGTAAAATTCATGGGCGTCGTAAACTACCGGGGCCTTTTTAAACAAGGCGGCGCAGACCGAGCCCGGAAGCACCCACAAGTCGTGAGCGTGCAAAATGCCGATATCGCGTTTGAGAAGATGTTTGAATAGCTTCCAGTTAAA
>JARRQT010000090.1:0-15147 GCA_037381445.1 Calditrichia bacterium | reverse complement strand
GTTCCGCTGGACAATTTTGATGAAAATTCTCCGGGCGATTTCAAGGAAAATATTTCTTCCGGAAAGGGAAAAAGAAAGAACCAGCTGATCCAAATTCCGAAAGAAGAATACGATCAAAATCTGGAAGCAAATTTCCAGAAAGGATTTGAAGAGGGTCATCGGGCTGCTGTCGAACAAATTGAAAAGGAATATGAGGAAAAGTTCTCAAAATTTTCTGAGGTGATTGAAAATTTTGAAAAAGCCAGGCAGCATTACTTCCAGCACAGCGATAATCTGTTGCTTGATTTCTCTCTGAAGATGACAGAAAAAATATTGAAAGAGCTTCCACCATATGTCCCCGGAATGATTGAGGAGTCCGTCAAACGCGTTTTAAATGTTTTGAGCAATGAACCGGTCGTGGAGATTCATATGAATCCCGGGGATATGGAAAACATAAAAGATCTGGAAAATCTGATTGAAAGAAGAATGCCGGGCATCGATAAAATTTCTTTTAAAGAAAATTCCAAAATTACCCGCGGCGGTTGCGTCGTGGAAACGGACAACGGCAAAATTGACGCCCGCATCGAGACCCAGGTAACCAAGCTGGTTCAGGAGCTGCGGAAGGAATTGGCAACCACCAAAACCGGAGCCGAATAGGATGGATTTGGCCGCAAAAATCGAACATCTGGTCAGCCGGCTGGATTATATCGAACCGGTGAAAATTCATGGCCGAGTCAGCGAAGTCGTCGGGCTGCTGATTGAATCCCATGGCCCGCGGTCGGCGATTGGCGACATCTGCCACATCTTTCCGGCGGGAGAAGACTATCCCTACCTGACTGAGGTGGTTGGTTTCCGGGGCGATAAAGTACTTTCCATGTCTCTCGGGGATATGCGGGGCATTTCTCCGGGCAGCGATATTGTGGCTACCGGCGAGCAGCTTAGCATAGAAATAAGTGATGCGATGCTGGGAAGAGTGCTGGACGGGCTGGGGAAACCCATCGATGGATTTGGGCCGCTCCCCGGTGGCGACAAACGTTCCGTGTATGCCAAACCACCCGATCCGCTGACCCGGAAAAGGATAAAAGAGCCGCTCTCTACCGGCGTCCGGGCCATTGATGCCATTACCACTTTCGGGAACGGGCAAAGGGTCGGCATATTTGCGGGAAGCGGCGTCGGCAAAAGTACCCTGCTGGGCATGATCGCCAGAAATACGAATGCCGATATTAATGTTATCGGGTTGGTGGGAGAGCGCGGTCGTGAAGTACGCGATTTTATCGAAAAAGATTTGGGAGAAGCGGGATTAAAGCGCTCTGTGGTGGTGGTCGCCACCAGCGACCAGCCGGCCCTGATCCGGGTGAAAGCTTCCCTGGTTGCCACGACCATCGCGGAATATTTCAGGGAGAAAGGACTGAACGTAATGTTCATGATGGATTCCCTCACCCGCGTGGCCATGGCGCTGCGTGAAATCGGTCTGACGGTGGGCGAACCGCCGGCGACTAAAGGATATACGCCGTCAGTCTTTGCCTTTCTGCCCCAACTGCTGGAACGGGCCGGAACCGCCTCGAACGGCAGTATCACCGGTTTGTACACCGTGCTGGTGGAAGGTGATGATATGAATGAGCCCATCGCCGATGCTGCCCGTTCTATTCTGGATGGTCACATTGTTCTGTCGCGGCGGCTGGCCTCTGCTGGCCATTATCCGGCCATTGATGTGCTGGAAAGCATCAGCCGTGTCATGACTGACGTAACCCGGCCGGAACAGCGCCAGGCAGCCACCAAATTGCTGGACACGCTGGCAACCTATAAGGAAGCCGAGGATTTGATTAATATTGGAGCATATGTTAAAGGAAGTAATCCAAAGGTCGATTATTCCCGGCAGGGCATTGAGGAAAAGAGTGATCTTACCGCCAGTTTCGATCAGCTGCAGAATTTGATGAAGGATTAGATGCAGAACAGGCAGGGAAGTTCAAAAAATATCCAGGGATGAAAGAAAATGAAAAAATTTGAGTACAGACTGCAAAAGGTGCTGGACGTGAAAGAAATGGTGCTCAGGAAAGCACAGCGCGACCTGGCATATGCGGAAAATGAAAAATGTGAAGCGCAAGAGGAAATGCACCAGGTAGAGACCGTGCTGGAAAGATTTTATCGCCAGATGCAGGCCAGCGGAAGTGAAACGGTCTCTGAAATCAGACGGAAATATGATCATTTTTACCAGCTGATGGATAATTTGAAGGTGCAGAAAGAGTGCCTGCAGCAACTGGAAAATAAGGTAGAGGAGATTCGCGGACAGTTGCTGGAAAAACAGAAGGATCATAAGATATTAAGCAAATTAAAAGAAAAGCATTACTCGGAATATTTCAGTAAAATGGAGAAAGAAGAACAGATACAGCTTGATGAAATGGCACTGCATGGAAACCGGTGAAGTCTAAACATGAAATAGGCAAAGGAAATGGATAAAAAGAATCTGATAAAATTCATCTTGTTTTTCTCTCTGAGCTTCATTGTTATCCTGATCGGGATGACATTGCTCCTGGGTCATTTGCGTCCCGTTGCGGCGGAAAGGAAAATTGCTGCAAATGTTCAGGATACGACAGCTGTCATCCCTGAGCCGGCCATGAAAGATGAGGTCTCGACGGATACTGCATCTGCAAACAAAGATGTGGTTACTGTCGATACGGCTACTGTCGACAGCAATTTGCTGATTGAACACCTGAGCGAAAAGGAACAAAAGCTGGACAGTTTAAAATCGATTTTAGCCAAAATGGAGGCCGAGAATAGAAAGCTGCAAAGAGAACTGCAGGAAGAGATTCAGAGGGATTCATCCCAGCCGGCAACAGAAAAGTCGAATGCCAAGCAGGTCGCCAAAATATATGAAAGCATGGGGGCTGAAGACGCCGCTACCATCCTCGCGGGAATGGAAGAATCGCGCGTCGCGGAAATTATATCTGTGATGAAAGAGCGCCAGGCAGCAAAAATCCTGGCAGCCATGGACCCCGGAAAGGCTTTGATTATCAGCAAAAAACTGGCAAGTTTTAATTAAAGTTTTATAATTTATTCCGATTATAATAAATATAATTGGTTGTTCAGGATGAACAAAATTGGTGGACAGGATGTTCGCTTTGACATTAAATAACTTCTTTGGATCCCAGGAAAAATCCGTTCCGGGAAATCCGGGATTTGCAGATCTTCCGGGCATGAAATCAGGTAATTCCGCTACAGGAATGGGGCCTTTTTGGGGCAACTGCAAACCGCCATAGATTCCGCTCTGAAGCAGAGTGTCTCCGGCAAAGAAGCGGACGTTTCCAGAAATCCAGCGCAGATCATCATCGCTGTTTCCAGAGATGGGAAGATCATTCCGCAGTCCTACAGCCTAAAAATTGAGATTAATCCGGAAGTTTTGAAGCAGTATTCTCAGGAAACTGCCAACAACAAAACTGCTCCTGCCGAAGAGGGCGATAACGCCTCTCTGCTGATTTTATCCCAACTGGACTGGAGTGCCGGGAAAGCCAGCGGATTGAAAAAATCTCGAAAAATCCGGACCGGTGGAAGTCCTTCAGCGAAAGAAGAGATATCCGATTTTCCGCCCTCGCTCACACTCACCGGTAAAAATCCCCAGGGAATTCCCGTCATCAGCCTGGTAATGGCAGCAGCAAATCCGGATAACCAGACTCTATCCATCTCACTCGCTTCGGCAGACGGACATGAAAAATTGTTGAACAATCAACAATTTTCCGGAATTTCGAGCGAGAAGTATGCTTCCATGAGCAGTCCAACTAACTTATCTCCGGCAGAAAATGCAAGCCAAACAAGCAGTTTGCCCCTGAATTCTCAGGCTGAAGCAACAATCGGGAATAGCGGTCCACAGACGAAAGAGACAATCACCACAACTCAGAATCAAGTTGTCGCTCAAGATGTTGAATCCGGCAACGAAAATCCCTTGAGGATTTTTTCCCGCCAATCCGCTTCGCCGAAAGGGGTAATCGACTCAGGGTCCGCAAATCAGACCACATTGCTGAATTCAGGAAATAACAGCAACGAAAAAATCTCTGCCATTGGCAGGGAAAGTACTTTAAAAAATGCGCCTGAAGGGGAAATCTTTTCTGAAGGAAATATCCTGATAGATTCTGCGGGCTCGCAGAAGAATTTTAACGTCGGCGCATCGCCAAACTCAGCCGATGGGAACATTTCCAGGGTGCAGGATAGTGCTTCGAAAATTCAAAATTCTCATCAGGCCCTGAATGACGATGTGTATACTCATTTTGCGGAAAAAGGTACTTCAGCAAATGCTGTCTTATTTTTCACGGAGCAGGATCTGCTGCCATCAGACGACGGTTCTGCTACCGCAAGAGAGCAGGCGTTTCTTGAGATGAATAGTAAAGAAAGCGGCCTTTCGGCAGGAAAACAGCATGCCAATGATATCCTATTCAAAAATGCTTCGAATCTGGTTTTTCAGCATAGCCAAGGGGTGGAGCCTAATTCCGACCGTGTTTCATTGGTTAATTCATTCGATTCAGCCAGGTTAAAATTTTCTGTTTCTGATGGTAAGGCGACTTTAGATTCTCAGACGCAGCCGCATATCTCTGAAAAATCCGGAAATGACAACAACCAGCCAAAAGTAGAATTTTCTTCTCAACCAGCTTCTCCGAAATCGTCGGTTGAGAATACAACCGCCAGCGTCCAGCCGGTGGACCGGCATGCTGCCAATCGAACTGTACCCGGTGCTTCTCACAGTAAACATGCATCCGTAGGTTTGAGCGGTTCGGAAAATCCAATCAAGGCAGCAAATGAAAATGTAAATCATTCTGAATCACACCCGGCAGGAACCAGCCAAAATATTTCACATTCTGAGAAGGCCTCGGCTGGCGCCGCCTCTATACACCAGTCGTCGCGGAAGAGCGATGCAATGGTTCATGAATCTGCTTCTTCCTCCATTTCGGTTGCTGCCGAGGAGGAACAATTCACGGTAAATAGTAACCCACAAAATTCCGGAGAAGAAAGTAAATGGAGTGAAAACTCGGGAAAGGATGTCTCCCGCTTTCAAATGCCGGGGCATGTGCAGGTTGGAAAGACCGCGTTAAACGGTTCTTTCAGCATTCACCAAAATTTTCCGGGAATTTTTACGAATACAAATCCGACTGAATTTATTAACGCTGTGGCAAAACAGTTCCAGTTCGCGGTGAGCAATAATAAGCAGGAAATGACCGTTCAGCTGCGCCCGGAGAATCTGGGCCTGATAAAAATCCGCCTGAAGATGGAAAATGATCATCTCTCCGGCCGGGTGGAGGTTAATTCGCAGGAAGTTCATCAGCTTTTGCTGAAGCATACCCAGGAATTAACCCAGCGCCTGCAGCAGTTGGATATAAATCTGTCTAATCTTGAATTCGAATTGATGAATGGCGGTCCCGACCAGCAGTCACAGAATAGCGCGCATTATACCGCCAGCGGACAGGGGAAATATCGTCAGCATTTTGGTAGCAGCACCGAAACCAAAGAGAATTATAATATAAAAATGCCGCACAGGCTAAATCTTACAAACAGCACATTTGAATATATTGCGTAAAGGAGGTGAATAGGAATGAGCGATGTTTCAACGGACATGTCTGTTCAGGGATTAGGATTAAATATGGGTTCCGCGACTGCAAAAAATATTCTGGGGAAAGATGATTTCCTGAAATTGCTGGTCACGCAGCTCCATTATCAGGATCCGCTGAATCCCATGGAAGGCACAGAATTCTCAACTCAGTTGGCGCAGTTCAGCAGTGTGGAAGAGCTGCAGAATATCGATAAATCGCTGCAGCAGAGTCTCGATGCCAACTACCTGCTTACTACTTCAATCAATAATACGATGGCGTCCACGGTAATAGGACACGATGTGAAGGCATATGGCAATCAGATTCATTTGGGCGACAGCAAGCAAGCCTATCTGAATTTTGATCTGGGCAACGATGCCAAGAACGTGAAAATTGAGATTCTGGATGAAAATGATCAGGTGAAGCGTACCATCAATCTGGATAACCTTTCAAAAGGCGATCAATCGATTCTCTGGGACGGCGAAGATAATGTCGGAATCACACTTCCCAACGGAAATTACCATTACCGGGTGACTGCGACCGATGCTGACGGAAACGCGGTATCCACCCAGAGCTACGTTTGTGGTACCATCACAGGTGTGAGGTATGGGAATAACGGCGCCGTATTAATGCTGGGCGATCTGGAAATTCAAATGTCGGATGTATATGAAATTACGAATAGTTAAATCTTTTATGAATAGGCTGAAAGGAGGTGATTGAAATGCCGGGTAAGATTGATGGTATGAAACCCCCGTTTATACCCATCGGTGGCCTCGGAGGAATACCATCACGAAAACCTGACCTGCCCTCTGCCGGAGAGTCCGAGTTCAGCAAAATATTGCTGGATAAGATGGCGGATGAAAAGAGAATAAAATTCTCCGCTCATGCGCAGACCCGGCTTCATAGCCGTAATATCGAGCTCAACGCAGAGAGCATGGAAAAACTGGCCAACGCCATAAACATGGCACAGGGAAAGGGTGGTCACGATTCTCTGATCCTGATGCCGGATGTGGCTTTCATTGTCAACCTGGATAACCGCACCGTGGTTACGGCCATTGACAATGACACGATGAAGCAAAATGTCTTTACGAATATTGATTCGGCAGTTGTTGTAGAATGACTAATTTAAAAGGGCTGGACCTTCCTGTTGTAACCTTTCCAAAAAACAACCGAAGGAAGCCCTGAGGTCCCGCTGACCGACTGATGCGGGACGCATAAACAAGGACGAAAAAATGTCAAGGAGGATGTATCATGGGTTTGATGCGTTCATTGTATGCAGGTGTCTCAGGCTTACGAAACCATCAGGTAATGATGGACGTAATTGGAAACAATCTTTCAAATGCAAATACTATTGGATTTAAAGCGGGCCGCGTCTCCTTCAGCGAGACATTTGCCCAGACATTAAGGGGAACCACCCAGCCGCTGGCAAATGTGGGCGGGACGAATCCCATGCAGGTCGGATTAGGAATGTCGCTGTCCACAATCGACACGCTATTCGGACAGGGAAATATCGAAACCACCGGACAGACCACCGACTTAGCCATCCAGGGAGATGGATTCTTCGTGGTCAGGGACGGGAATATCCGCCATTATACGCGGGCCGGAAATTTCCAGTTTGATGCCAATGGTGCACTCATCATGCCGGGAAGCGGCGTAAAGGTGCAGGGTTATCTGGCGAATTCGGAAGGCGTCATCGAGGCGGGAAGCCGCCTGACAGATATCGTGCTGCCATTCGGTAAAAAGCAGCCGGCCCGGGCAACCAGCAGCATCACACTCGCCGGGAACCTGGATGCCAGCGCACTTCCGCAGGGCAATATCCTGAAAACTGATTCTGTCTATGCGGTTGAAATGGGCGATTCGGATATTAACGGGTTGCTGGCCACCGGCATGGCAAACAATAAAATCACAGGTATGATACCGAATTCCACTGAAATCGGTATCACCGTCAACGATGGTACGGGTGATGTTACCAGAAATTACAAATATGTGGCAGAGGATAACGGCGTTGTTGGAAATGGGGCTTTCCATACGCTTCAGGATCTGATTGATGAAATTAATTCTGATTTTGCAGGTTCGAACCTGACGGTCTCTTTCAGTGGCGGAGGAGCTTTGCAGTTTACGAACGGCAGTGCAGGAAATATAGATGTTACGCTGACCAGTAACAATCCGATTTTACAAAATGCCTTGCATGGCGGAACCGATACCCTGGCGGCCGGTACCTCGCATCTTACCGATGAGTTTTCTCATAAAGCGCAGGCTGACGATCTTCTGGTGAATCTGCGCGATGAAAACGGGCAATCTCTTGGATTGAATGCTAATGATGCGATTACCATCAATGGTTTGAAGGGCGGAGATGCAATAACGCCTTATGCGTTCACTGTTACCGGGACCAGTACCTATCAGGATTTTGCCTCTCAGATAGAGGCTTCGTTCGGTCTGACAAACTCCGATGGTGTGGAAATCGATTCCAATGACGGTGGGCTACGGATCCATGCTGATGGTGGGGAAATCTATGAACTGAGTGCACTGGATATCCGGGCAGAGGACGGCGCCGGCGTTGCACGCACCACTTTCAACGGAATTTTCGATTCTACTCCCGGACACTACAGCGAACTGCAAAAGGCAGAGGATGTCAAACAGTCTTCCAGCATCACGGCATACGACTCGCTGGGAAATCCCATCGACCTGACCTTGATTTATACCAAGGATGTGACCCAACCCAACCGCTGGATTTGGGAAGCCCAGGTACCGGAACCGGCATCCGTTACGGGCGGCCGCACCGGTTTTGTGGAATTCAACGATGACGGTTCCCTGAGGGAATTCAGTTTTGATGACGGTTCGTCATCATTGCAGGTAGATCCCGGGACAGGCGGTAATTCTGTGGTCAGCATCGAAATCAATCCGGGTGAATACGGTGGTTTTGATGGTGTTACGCAGCTATCCGGCGCCAACACTTCGGTCTTTGTTACCTCGCAGGATGGTTACGGAATGGGTACGCTGGAGCAAATCTCCATTGATCAAACGGGCAGAATTACCGGAGGATTCACCAATGGCGTGGTGCAGGTTCTTGGGCAGCTCGCTCTTGCCAGCTTCAACAATCCCGGTGGTTTGATGCGAACTGAAGATAATCTGTTCGCGCTTTCCGGCAATTCAGGTGATCCGATTATCAGCACAGCCGGTGAAGGAATCAACGCAAGTATCATTGCCGGGGCTCTGGAGCAGTCTAATGTTGATATGGCGGAAGAGTTTACCAAAATGATTGTCGCACAGCGGGGATTCCAGGCAAATGCCAGGATTATTACCACAAGTGATGAGATGCTTTCTGAAGTGACGAATCTGAAACGTTAATAAATTAGCCTATCGGAGCGGTTCTTTTTATAGAACCGCTCTTTAAAAATCGGGTTAAAAAAATAAATAATCACCCGATAATGAATAATGAACCATTAGGGACATTATTATGATTACCGTAACAAAAATTAATGATACGCCTATTACTATCAATGCAGAGATGATTGAATTTATCGAATCGACACCGGATACCATTATCACAATGACCAACGGAAAAAAAGTTTTTGTGAAGGAATCTGTAGACGAAGTTGTGGAGAGGGTGGTCCGTTACAGACAACGCTGTTTTGAGCACCTAAAAATTGAAGTGAAAAAGTAACGATGAAAAAAGTTTTCGACATTGCGACTTTATTGGGATTATTCGGCGGCACTTTATTAATTTTACTTTCAATTATGGTAAGCGGCGGCCTGGCCGCTTTTATCAATATTCCGTCTCTCTTTGTAGTAGTCGGGGGCACAATTGCCGCGGTGCTGGTACAATACCCCTTAAATGATGTGTTGGGGGTAATTGGTGTGATGCGCAAGACCTTGCTGACCAAGACGGCGGAACCTACCAGATTAATAGAAACAATCGTGCAGTTTGCTGAAGAAGCTCGCCGCGAAGGACTTCTGGCGCTTGAGAAACACATTAGGGAAATTGATGATGACTTCATAAAGGATGGATTACAGTTGGCCATTGATGGAACTGAGCCCGAACTTCTCCGCGAAATTCTGGATACCGAAATGGGTAATCTTGAAGACAGGCATGGGAAGGGGCACGGAATTTTACAGGCATTTGGCACTTTTGCTCCCGCCTTCGGAATGATCGGAACTCTTATCGGGCTGGTGATTATGTTGCAGAATATGAAAGATCCCTCAACTATCGGGCCTGCTATGGCAGTTGCATTAATTACCACTTTTTACGGGGCGGTTCTGGCCAATTTGATTTTTCTGCCGCTGGCGGGAAAGCTTAAGGAGAGAACCAAAGAGGAAGTAAAGGTCCGCGACATGATCATGGAGGGGATACTGGCCATTCAGTCGGGGGACAATCCCAGGCTGGTGGAACAGAAACTGAAAACTTTTCTGCCACCCAAACTCAGGGAAAACAACGGCCGGGAGGACGAATCTGGATAAAAATCTGTCAATGTCTATTTTTTAAAATTTGGTGTCGAAAAACGAGTCATTTTTTTGACACTCACGATTGTTTTTAATATATACACATTGTGGTGTGAGTTTATAATTCACAGTAATATATAGTAATTAGCCCACCTCGCCATATTTACCAAAAAAATGAAATTGTGGCATACATCTTGCCCCACCTTGAATAGATAAGGGCAGGTATGATATATGGCACGAAGAAAAAGAAAAAATTCAGAAGCAGGTGGCGGCGGGGCCCCGGATTGGATGGTCACCTACGGCGATCTTATGAGCTTGCTTCTGACTTTTTTTGTCCTTCTGGTATCTTTTTCTTCTATTGAACTTACCAAGTTCCGCCAGGCAATGGGCTCCCTCAAGGGGGCGTTGGGGGTTCTTCCCAAAGAACAGTCGATTATGTGGCAGAAGGAGCCGCTGTTGCCCCAGTTAACGGACTTCCAGCAAAAGCGGGTGCAGAAAGTCATCTCCGAAATGCGGAACATGATTAAGCAGAATGGGCTGGAAAATGACGTGACCCTGGAAAGTTCTGCCAAGGGTATTCTGGTCCGCATCGAATCTCCTGTATTATTCAATTTGGGGCAGGCGGAATTAAAGGAACAGTCATACGCTATCCTAAACAAAATCGTGGAAATGACCCAGGATTGGCCGAACAGCATCCGCATTGAGGGGCATACCGATAACCTGCCGATTCATACCCTTGAATTCCCTTCCAACTGGGAGCTATCCACCGCCAGGGCACTAAGTGTTTTACGTTTCTTTTTGGATAACGGGCATATCGAACCCTATCGCCTGGCGGCCGTGGGATATGGCGAATATCATCCGCTGGTGCCGAATGATACACCCGAAAACAGAACCAAGAACAGAAGAGTGGAAATATATATAGACCATCAGGATAAATTGAAAAACCTCCGGGAAAGAACTTTCTAACTATTGATAAGGATTTGGAATGCCTGAATTAGATGACGAACAGAGAACGGATATCGATGTTTCTGAAAATGGAGAAACTACCGATTCCGGTGAGAAGAAGTCGTTTAGCTTGTTGAAAATAGGAATACCTTTAATTCTTATACAGATTCTTGTCGCTTATTTTCTGGCAAATAATGTGATTGTTCCCCGTCTCTATGGGGATAATTCTTCTTCGCCCAAAACCGAAAATTTCAAAAATGGCGCGAAAGCTGAAAAGTCTGTTGAACAGGAAAAAGAAAAGGATTTCGGAAAAATCTTTAGGCTTGAAGATGTGATTGTGAATCCTGCGGAGAGCAGGGGAATGCAATTTGTACTAATTAATTTTGGATTTGAGGTTAAAACAGATGAAGACCTTACAATGCTCGCTGATCGCGAAGTCCAGATTCGTGACGTTCTGATCAAGATATTAAGCGCGAAAACCCTTCCCGAACTGGACGGGCCCGAAGATAAGGAAGCGTTGCGTAAAGAGATCATTGCATCCCTCAAAAATCTGTTGCCTGCCAGGCATCTTATGCATGTTTACTTTTCGAACTATATAATTCAGTAAGGAGCAGGAATTGTCCGAAGTTCTCTCTCAACAGGAAATTGATCAGCTCTTATCCGGGATAAATTCGGGGGAAATTAAAGAAGATCAGCTTGGGGAATACCGCAAAAACCGCGATACCTACGAGTACGATTTCCGCCGGCCGAACCGCGTTTCAAAAGATCAATTAAAGACAATCCGGACCCTGCATGAAAATTTTTCGGAAATTTTCGGCTTTTATCTGGCGTCCAAACTGCAAACCATGGCAACCATCGATTTAATAGCCGTGGACCAGCTCCGTTATTCCGAATATGTTCTGTCCATAAGCAATCCCAGTTGTATTTACATTTTTGAGATCTCGGAAACCGAAGGTCGGGCTGTCATGGAGATGACGCCGGAGCTGGTGCTGGTGATTGTGGAGCGTCTGCTGGGCGGTTCGGGATTCAAGATGAAGAGCAATCGCAGTATTACTACCATTGAGCAGCGGATGATGCGTCCCCTGATGTCTCAGGCGCTCAATAATCTTTCCAACGCCTGGAAGCCGATACAAAAACTGAATTTCAGCCTCAGTGGATTCGAGAGCAATCCTGATTTCGTCCAGATTGCCCCGGCCAGCGAAATTGTTATTGTGGTGTCTTTCGAGATTAAGATCGGCGAAGATTCATTCATGATGAACCTTTGCTATCCTTCCTTTGCACTGGAAGAGGTCATCGCCAAGCTGAATGTCCAGTATTATTCCACAGTCCAGACAGCCAAAGATAAAGATAAAGTCAAATATAAAATCAGCGAACAGCTCAAAAAAACCTCCCTGGATGTTAACGCACTGCTGGGCAAAACTGAAATCAGCATCAGGGATTTGCTTGCGTTGGAACTGGGTGATGTTCTGGTGTTGGATACAACCATCGAGGGAGATTTGCCCATCTTTCTTGCAAATCGCCTCAAATTTTTTGGTCGTCCCGGGATTGTCAATGACCAGATTTCTCTGAAGATTTCCAGCGATGCTAGCCGGGAATAAGTAAAGGAGTGTGAATAATGAGTGATGAAAATGAAAGAATGCCAGTGGATGGCAATACGGAAGAGGAGCTTTTGGAAGAGCAAATGGAAAACGTGAATGAAATGCCGGAAGTAAGCCAGGCTAAACTGGAAAATTTTGAAAAACCGGGCAATTCCGGTTCAAGCCGCAGCCGGCTGGAATTAATAATGGATATTGTCCTGCCTGTTTCCATTGAATTGGGACGCACCAGGATGTATGTCAAAGATGTATTGGAATTGGAACGCGGCTCTATCATTGAATTGGATAAGATGGCCGGCGAACCCGTAGACCTTTACATCAACAATAAGAAAATGGCAGAAGGCGAAGTGGTGGTCGTCGATAAACACTTCGGCATCAGAATAACTCACCTGATAGATCCCGAAGACAGAATCAAGAATCTTGGGAAGGAAAATTAGCGTGCTGAAGAGATCTTACATGGTTTTGGGTTGGCTGCTGTTGGCACTGCCGGTTCTGGCACAGACGGTCGATGATAGCAGCGCTGCGGGTATATCATCCGGCGCCCAACCAGTCAATATGGGTTGGCTGCTGGTAAAAACCATGGCAATCCTCATATTCATCATCATCCTGATCTTTGTTTCGGTGTACCTGCTGAAGAAATATGTTTTCGGCACCACCGGCGGGGTAAAGCAATCCGATTGGATGCAGATCCTGGGGCAGACTCAGATCATGCCTAAGAAATTTTTAGTGCTGGTCAAAGTAATGGATCGCATCCTTCTGGTTGGATTAACAGATTCATCCATGCAGACGCTTGCTGAATTCGAGGATGAAACAAAGATAAAACCGTATCTGGATAAACTCCAGTCAAAACCCGGAAGTTGGAACGAGGGCAAATTTCTGGGAATGATTAAAAAGAATCTGGAATCATAACTCAATTATTGGAGGGCAGGCAATCCCGCCTGTTAAACGGATGTCAGCAGTTTTAAGACACTTATTCATTATTGCTTTGATTACGCTGTGCCTGATCCCCGAGCTGGCCGGCGCTCAGCAGGGAAGCAACCCCATCGCATTGCCCAAGGTTACCGTGGGCGTGGACAGCGCGAAGAGTCCGCAGGATTTCTCGGTAACCCTGCAGATAATTTTTCTGATGACCATTCTGGCGCTGGCCCCCGCCATTCTCATCATGCTGACATCATTTACCCGCATCATCATTGTATTTCATTTTATCCGCCAGGCACTGGGCACGCAGCAGATTCCCCCTAACCAGGTTCTAATCGGATTGGGTTTATTCCTGACTTTCTTTATCATGGCGCCGACCTGGGGGAAAGTGAACAGTGAAGCGCTGCAGCCTTATATGAGCGGAAAAATTTCTCAGCAAGCCGCCTATGAACGCGGTCTTCAGCCGGTGCGCGAATTTATGTTTAAACATACCCGGGAAAAGGATCTTGGACTGTTTTTGAAGCTTTCTTCCGACGAGAAACCGGCCAATATCTCCGATGTCTCGACGCTGGTGCTCATCCCGGCATTCGCCATCAGTGAGCTTCGCATAGCTTTTCAGATCGGGTTTATTTTGTATATCCCGTTTTTGATAATCGATATGGTGGTGGCCAGTGTTTTAATGAGCATGGGTATGCTGATGCTGCCTCCCATGATGATATCACTCCCCTTTAAGATTCTGCTTTTTGTGCTGGTTGATGGCTGGTATCTGCTGGTGAGCTCAATTGTTACAAGCTTTTAAGGATTTGCGAAATGAATGAACAGTTTGCCATAAAATTTATTACTGATGCGATTTACACGACGATGATAATTGCCGGACCCATTCTTGTAGTGACGCTGGTTATGGGGCTGCTGGTGGGCATCTTTCAGGCGGTGACCTCAATAAATGAAATGACCCTGACTTTTATTCCCAAAATCCTGGCAGTCATTTTTTTGTTGCTGCTCATGCTGCCCTGGATGATTCAGGTCATCATGTCCTACACCGTTAACGTTTTTGATATGATCAAAATGGTAGCCCGATAATGAATTTCACAGAACACCAAATTCTCCTTTTTTTCCTTATTCTGGTGCGCTTTACCTCCATGTTTGCATCCGCGCCGGTTTTTGGAATTAAGGGCATCCCCAAAATTCTCAAGATTGGGCTGGCCGGTGTTCTGGCGATGCTGGTATTTCCAATGGTCGATAAGTTCACGCCGGAATTTGAACTGAATTTCGTAAATGCGCTGATCTTGACGGTGGGAGAAATTTTAACCGGGCTCACCATCGGAATGGTCTTCAATTTTCTTTTTTCCGGAATCGAACTGGCAGGGGAATACATTGGTGTGGATATGGGATTCTCCATGGCGCAGGAATTCGATCCCATGTTCCAGCAGCAGATTTCGGTTATTGCGCGTCTGAAGAACATCCTGGCCATGCTGTTTTTTGTTCTGATTGACGGACACCATTTTCTCATTGAGGCGGTGGTCTACAGCTTCAAATTGCTGCCCATCGGTACCTGGTCCATGACAAGTCTGGGAATAAATAAGATAATTCACATATCGGCATCGGTATTTGTTATCGGGATTAAAATCGCGGCGCCCGCGATGGTAACGCTTTTTTTGACCAGTGTTGCCATGGGAATCACCGCCCGCGCCGTTCCGCAA
>JARRQT010000089.1:0-23108 GCA_037381445.1 Calditrichia bacterium | reverse complement strand
CCATCCAAGAAGCAGAATTCCGGCCAAAAGCAGCGTTTTTCTTCTCATGGGATGAAATTTCCTTTTTCCGTTAATATACAAAATCCGCCTCTAATTCCGAATATTTCCCCGCCGGCCCATTTAGAAAGTGAATCAACTTTTGCCACTGCTCGATTCCGAAGTCGCTGGTTTTCCGGCAATTTTCAGTCGCTGCTCTTTGACAGCAGCATACAGCACCGGCACCACGAACATGGTGATCATCGCAAAGACCATTCCGCCAAAGGAAGGGATGGCCATGGGGACCATGATATCCGCTCCCCGTCCGGTGGCGGTCAGCACCGGGATCAGCGCCAGAATAGTTGTGGCAGTGGTCATCAGCGCGGGACGCACCCGTCGCAGACCGGCCACTACCGTCGCCTTGCGGATTTCATCCACTGTTTCCGGCTCGTGTTTGGCAAAACTCTGGTCCAGGTAGGTGGCAATGACCACCCCGTCGTCGGTGGCGATGCCGAACAGCGCCAGAAATCCGACCCAGACCGCCACGCTCAGGTTCAGCGGATGGATGCGGAACAGTTCGTGAAGGTTGGCGCCGAACAGGCTGAAGTTCAGAAACCAGGGCTGACCGTAGAGCCAGATCATGATAAAACCGCCCGCCCAGGCCACCGCGATCCAGGAAAACACCAGCGCCGTGGTGGAGACTGATCTGAACTGGAAATAGAGAATCATAAAAATGATAAACAGGGCCAGCGGCAGAATGACAGCCAGTCGTTTTTGCGCCCGTACCTGATTTTCGTAGCTTCCTGCGAAAGTATAGCTGACTCCGGCGGGCAGGTTGAATTCGCCGCTGTCCATTTTCTGCTGCAGGTAATTGCGGGCCTGGTTCACCACGTCCACCTCCGCGTTCCCCGGCTTCATGTCGAAAATGACATACCCCACCAGGAAGGTATCCTCGCTCTTGATCATCTGCGGTCCGCGGGTATATTCGATTTTGGCAAGCTGCATCAGAGGGATCTGCGCGCCGCCGGGCGCCGGCACCAGAATATTATTCAGGGATTCGATATTATCCCGCAGTTCCCGCATGTAGCGGATGCGCACCGGGTAACGCTCCCGTCCTTCCACGGTGGTGGTGATCTGCTTCCCGCCGATGGCCACTTCGATCACATCCATCACCTGCTTCAATTTGATCCCGTAACGGGCGATTTCCTGGCGGTCCACTTCGATTTCCAGATACGGTTTGCCCACAATGCGGTCGGCAAATACCGTATTGGCCTGGATGGAGGGCACCTGTTTCAGAAAGTGCTCGATCTCCAGCCCGGTTTTCTCTATGGTTTCCAGGTCCGGGCCTTTCACCTTCACGCCCATGGGGGCGCGCATGCCGCTCTGCAGCATCACGATACGCGCCGAGATGGCCTGGAGGACGGGCGCGGAGGTGGTGCCGGGTATGTCCGCTGCCGCAATGATCTCATCCCAGATATCCTTGGGACTGTTAATGCCATCCCACGCCTCCCTTCCCGGATTCAGTTCGGGATCCAGCGGCGCCCGCCACAGGCGGAAAGGCTGCCCGCCGGATTGGGGGATCAGACGATTGTTTGAATCACGGATAAACGCCCCCTTGACCAGGTACGGCTTTCCGTCGGGAGCCGGCAGGGGATTCCCGTCCGCGTCCCGGAAAAAATCCACGCTGTCCGCATCAAACCTGTAGGTAAGCATCCGGCCCGCTTTGCTGCTCATATACCGGGATTTATAATTGATGATGGTCTCGATCATGGACAACGGCGCAGGGTCCAGGGGTGAATCGGCGCGTCCCAGTTTTCCCACTGCGGTGGAAATCTCCGGAATGGCGCTGGTTGCCATATCCTGCTTTTTCAGGACGTCCAGCACCTCACCGATGGAAGCGTGCGGCATGGTAGTTGGCATGAACAGGTAAGAACCCTCATCCAGCGGCGGCATGAATTCCTTGCCCAGGCCGGGGAATTTGTGGGCCACGTAGGAAACCGGCGCAAAGGTGCGGACCGGCGTCGGCAGCCAGCCGAAAAAGGTGTTGAAGCCCAGCCACACAAAAAGACCCAGCACAAGAATAGTGGAAGGAATAGCCAGAAATCTGACTTTGTGGTCCAGCGCCCAGCGCAGGATAGTGCCGTAGTATTTCCGGAACAGGAAAAAGAGCAGCAGGAAGCCGCCGATCAGGGTGCCCACAAACAGTATGTTCAGGAACGTGCCTTTTTCCGGCCCCAAGGGCAGCCAGTTGTTTGCCAGCAGAATAATCACCAGCAAAATAGCGAATCCGTTAGTAACGTAAGGCAGCCATTTCTTGTCTGTTTTGGGCAGTAAGCGCGGCCGCCAGAGGTGCCAGGCGCCCAGAAAAATCAGCAGCAGTCCCACCCACCAGGCGATCAGGAACATAGCGGCCGCTCCGGCTGCAATCAGCGCCATGTTTGCACCGCGGCGGATTTTTTCGCTTCTTATCTTCCCCGTGAATATAATCTGCGCGAAAGGGGGAATGAGCGTGATAGCCACAATCACGGACGCCGCCAGGGCAAAAGTTTTGGTAAAGGCCA
Source organism: Calditrichia bacterium (assembly GCA_037381445.1). Lineage (GTDB taxonomy): Bacteria > Calditrichota > Calditrichia > RBG-13-44-9 > RBG-13-44-9 > JARRQT01. The sequence continues at coordinate 20,571 of JARRQT010000089.1, read as the reverse complement.
GCGGTTTGAACAGCTTTCCTTCGGCGGCCTGCATGGTGAACACCGGCAGAAAACTGACCACAGTGGTGGAAACGGCGGTCAGCACCGCGCCGCCCACTTCGCTGGCCGCCCGGTAAATCACTTCCAGGCGCGGCTCCCCGGGATCGGCTTCATCCAAATGGCGCAGAATATTCTCGCTGATGATAATCCCCATATCCACCATGGTCCCGATGGCAATGGCGATTCCCGACAGCGAAACAATATTGGAATCCACATGGAAAATTTTCATGGCGATGAAGGTCATCAGCACCGCCACCGGCAGCAGTCCGGAAATGAGAATACTGCTGCGGAAGTGCATAACCATCACCAGAATCACAATGATAGTGACCATGATTTCCTGGTATAAGGCCGTGTTCAGAGTGCCCAGCGTTTCGTAGATCAGGCTGGTGCGGTCGTAAAAGGGAACGATTTTCACCTGGCTGACGGTTCCGTTTGCCAGGGTCTTTCTGGGCAGGCCGGCGGAAATCTCGGCAATTTTCTTTTTCACATTTTTGATGACCTGCAGGGGATTTTCTCCGTAACGGACCACCACCACGCCGCCGACTACCTCGGCGCCGGCTTTGTCCAGCGCGCCGCGCCGCAGGGCCGGCCCCAGCGTCACATGCGCCACATTCCTGACATAAACAGGCACATTATCGTTCACCTTGATCACCGCATCTTCCAGGTCCTGCAGCTTCTTCACGAAGCCGATGCCGCGGACTACATATTCCACCTTGTTCACCTCGATGCTGCGGGCGCCCACATCCAGGTTGGAAGATTTTACCGCGGAAACCACTTCATCCAGCTTCACATGATAGGCGCGCATGGCATCCGGGTCCACATCGATCTGGTATTCCTGCACATACCCGCCCACAGAAGCCACTTCGCTCACGCCTTCGGCGGACATGAGGCTGTAGCGCACATACCAGTCCTGAATGCTGCGCAACTCCTGCAGGTCCCAGCCGCCGGTGGGCTTTCCGTTTTTGTCGCGGCCCTCCAGCGTATACCAGAATACCTGCCCCAGCGCGGTGGCATCCGGGCCCAGGGTAGGCTGCACGCCGGCGGGCAGCGCTCCCTGGGGCAGGCTGTTCAGTTTTTCCAGCACCCGGGAGCGGGACCAGTAATAGTTCGCCTTCTCTTTGAAAATGATGTAGATGGTCGAGAATCCGAACATGGAGTAGCTGCGCACCGTCTTGACTTCCGGCATTCCCAGCAGCGCCACCGTCAGCGGATAGGTGATCTGATCTTCCACATCCTGGGGAGAACGGCCCGGCCAATTGGTGAAAACAATCTGCTGGTTTTCGCCTATATCCGGGATGGCGTCCATCGGCACCGGATCGCGGGGCAGTCCCGCCAGGTGCCAGTCGAAGGGTGCCACCAGCATTCCCCACACCATGATGAAGACCAGCGCCAGGGTAATGACCAGCTTGTTTTCCAGGCAGAACCGGATGATATGATCGATCCATGACATTTTTCCCGCGCCGTTACTCATTGCCCCTTCCTCCCGCATTCTTTTTGGCAGCCGTCAGATCGGCGGTCAGATCTCCGCAGGTAAACATCGCGCTGCCAAAATAGGGATTCTCGGTGCCCTTCTTGTTCTGCAGCCAGTCTGCCCCGCGGTTGTTAAAGGCCATGGGACAGTGATAAACCAGCAGCGGTTCCAAGCCGCTGCCAAAGGTCTTGCCCACCGCAATCATTGTTTGGGACAGCGGATCAAACGCTTTGCGGGCCGCATCCATGTCGGCAGCTCCGTTGATTCCCGATGCGGAAGCTTTGATCTGCTTCACAGATTTCATCCACTGCATGTGGGAATCGCCCTGCAGCAGTTCCATGTTCACCTTTTTCAGGGACTGCAGCACTTCGCCCGCTTTTTTCCTCGCATCAGCCAGATTGTCATGACTCAGGGCGTACTGCACATCAAAGTAGGAGGCATAAAGCATATCGAGCTGTTTTTTGAAGGCCTGCGGGACCGCTGCGGCTTCCGCGTTGCCGGCCTGTTTTTTTGCCGGCTGCTGAGCGACTGCCATGGAATCCGCCGGGGGATTCATCATGCTCGGGCCCGCCTGTATCTGGATGGCGCTGTCGATTTTGAAATTACCCTTTACCACTACCTGGTCGCCTTCTTTCAGACCGGATTTTACGATATAATAATCGCCGGTTCTGGGGCCAAGCTGTACTTCGCGGCCTTCGTAGATTCCGTCCTTTCCGGGGACCGCCACATAAACCACCGCCCTTTTCCCGGTAATAAGCGGGGCCGAAGCCGAAATAACCAGTGGCGCATCGCCGAGGGATTCATCCGCGGCCGCATATCCCAGGTCCTCCGCCCTCACCAGCGGCATGCCGCACACATCGCATTTTCCGGGATGGTCCTTGATAATTTCAGGGTGCATGGGCCCAATCCATTTTCCCGCCAGATCAGGGTCTATCACTTTGCCGTTGGCGGCCAGACGCGAGCTAACCAGTCCATGCACAAACATGCCCGGTTTCAGCTTACCGTCTTTATTGTCGAGGTTGACCCGCAGCTTTACCGAGCGGGTCTGAGAATCAACCACCGGATCGATAAAAGCAATCCTGCCTTTGAAAATTTCATCGGGATACGCTTCGGTGTGAAACTCCACAGTTTCGCCGTAGCGCAGCCAGGGCAGATCCTGCTCGTACGCATCCAACTGCACCCAAACTTTCAAAAGGTCGGCAATGGCGTAGATGCGAGTGCCGGTCTGCACATAGGTGCCTTCCAGAGCATCCATTTTGACCACCACCCCGCTGGCGGGTGAATAAAGCGTCATGTGGTCGGAAGTTTTTCCGCGTTTGATGATATTGTCAATCTGGCGCTCTGTGAGTCCCCACAGGCGCAGCCGTTCCCGCACCGATTCCACCTGGCGGCGGGCCGTCTCCTTCATTCCCGCAAAACTGTTATTCTGCATGGCATTCAGATTCCTGACGGATTCCAGCAATTCCTGCTGGGTGGAAAGCAATTCAGGGCTGTAGATTTCCGCCATATGGTCACCTTTATGAACGGATATTCCGGTATAATTCACAAACAGGCGGTCAATGCGTCCCGGCACCCGGGCCGTGATATAATCCAGCCGGGTCTCGTCATAACTAATTTTACCCAGCATGCGGATTTCGTTGGCTACAAATTTGCGCTCCACCGGAACCGTCTCGACTTCCGCCAGTTTCCGGGCATTTTCGGACAGGATCAGTTGTGCCGAATTGGAATTGCTGCTGTCGTTGTTTTTCACCGGTATGAGGTCCATTCCGCAGATGGGACATTTTCCGGGTTTGGGCTGGCGGACCTGCGGGTGCATTGAACAGGTCCAAACGGTCGCCTGAGCGGCCTGAATGTCCGTTCCCGCTGCGGGATGGGCATCGGTGATTTCCGTGCCGCCGCTAAGCCAGGTCCCAATCAGAAATGCCAGAAAAATGGCGCCGAACCAGACATACTTTGATTTTTTATCCTGCGGTATCAGATTCTTAAAAAAGGGGTTCATGATCCTGTTCTCCGTTATAATTCTTTCCTCTTGTCACTTCTCAAACCTGTATTTTTAAACACTCCTGTCCGTTTCTGCTTTTTTCCAAAAAAATTTCTTTTAAAAGCATCGGAGGATAAAGAGCAGGGGAGGCTAACAATTTGAAGCTTTCTATTATTCGGTGCCTGTCAGATTTGCGCCCGTCTGTGCCTCCAGGTCCGCCAGATTCTTATGATAGTCTGCGACGGCCCGGTAATATTCCAGTTCGTAATTAAACAGCATCATCTGGCTATCCACCAGGGTCAGAAAATCCACTTTGTCCACCTGGTAAGCGGAAAGAGCGGACTGCAGGGTCTGGGAAGCCTGGGGAATAATAGCTTCCTCATAAAGTTTCAGGCGTTTGCCGTTCTTCTGCAGATCGGTCAAAGAGGTCTGCAGGTTACGATAAACCTGCCGGCGCACGCTTTCATAGCGCTGCTGAACCGAGAGCTCATTGAAACGATTTTCCTCCACATTCTTCTTCTGCTTCTTCCAGAAGTAAACCGGCAGAGAGACACTGAATGTGCCGGACAGAAAATCAACCCCGCCGCTGCCATTCTCCAGCACATCCCGCTGGGTATAGGCCGCGCCCAACGAAAAATCGGGGAGGTACCCCTTCTTTGCCAGATCAACCTTCTTGCTGCTCTGGCCCAGCACGGCTGCCCAGGATTTGAGCAGCGGGCGGTTTCCATCCGCCAGATTTTTCAGGGAATCCAGACCGGCATGAAGGAAAACCGTTTTCGCCACAACCGGTTTACCAACGGGGGTTTCCGGCGCTCGATTCAGGAGGGTATTCAACTGTGCGGCCAGGGTTTCGCGCCGCTGCCGCAGATTGATCAACTGATCATCCACCTTCAGCAGCTGCAATTGCGCTTTGAGAACATCCTGCTGAAGTCCCTTCCCCACCTGGTAGCGGGTTTCCGCAATCCGTGAAAATTCTTTTAAAAGCGCTTCATTCTTTTCGGCTGTTTCGATTCCCTTGTCCGCGTAAAACAGCTCATAATAAACCGATTTTACATTTTTGACAAGCTGATCCCGGAGTTCCGCGTACTGCATCTGTGAAGCCTTCGCTCCTTCCCGGGCGATGTCCGACCGCAAGCCCTGTTTCCCTGGAAAGGGGAAGGCCTGCATCAGGGAAATCTGCTTCCCGGTCATGGGCTCCTGATCAAATTTGAAAGTATTCACCGGCAGATTCAGCATATTTATTCCCAAAACCGGATCGGGCAGGGCGCCAGCGGCGGAGATTTGAGCTTCCGCCGATTTCCAGGCATTCCCGGCGGCCTTGAGATCGGGATTATTCTGCAGCGCTTCCTGAATCAGAGGTTCAAGCTGCAATGTAGAATCGGGCTGTTGAGCAAAGGTTACGGTGAATAAAAGGACTGCTATTCCCAGTCCCCAAACTAGTTTCTGACGCATTGAAATTCCTTTCATTTAATATTCCTCCTGCCGGCCGCCATGAGGTTCTTTGCCTGATTTTTGCGATATTTTCTTAATGGAATAAACGCCGAAAGCCAGCAGCCCCAGACTTCCCCACCAGAGAAAGCCGAAGGGCATTATGTAGCGGTTCACCAATTGACTGTGCATGCTGTCGGACATTCCATGACGATAAAGCGGCCTGTCGGCGGGTCTGGTTTCCGCCGTCAGGGAGTGCCTCGGACATATCATGCGGTGATACAGGCAGGTGTGGTTATTTCCCAGGTTCATGGGGAAGAAAAAGACCGAGCCCCACAGACCGATTCCAAGGAGTGCCGCCAACAACAACAGTTTTTTGCCAGGTATGCTTCTTTTTGATTTTTCCGCCATAGCCGCCTTTCGCTTCAGAAAAATATGTATGTCAAGAAGCAGGCCAGAATCCGAAAAGAAGATGCCGCGACAGAGCTATGTTGCTGTTTATCAGTGAATTAAAAGAAATTTGCACGGCTCCGCCCGCCTGCTCAGGGCTGCAGAAAAAGAAATAGTTTGTAGAATATGCTTCAGCCTGTTGCCGAATATTCTACAAAATTTGTTGGCAGGACCCGCCGCAACGCAAAAGCGGGAACAAACACAACCGATTTAGATATAATTTTTTCTTTATCCTAAAATGTATTAAGTTTGGAACTTACATAAGCGGGTTATATATGAAGCACTCAGCATTTCTTATTTTCATCTCAATTGTCCTAGTTATCTATGCCGGTATTAATTTTTATATCTACCGGCGGGGATGGGCAGCGCTAACAGGATTGGGCGGTTATCGTTACATCGTTCTCGGAATATTCCTTTTTCTGGTATTGGCTTACCCGGTGGGCCGTTTCGCGGAAAGTCTGAAATGCTGTGGATTCACCCAGGCACTGGTTTTTATCGGCTCATTCTACCTGGGGCTGATGGTATACCTCTTTTTTATGATTCTCATCATCGATATTTTCCGGCTGGGCAACCATTTCATCCATTTCTTTCCCTCGTTCATTACGCAGAATCCGCAAAGGAGCAGCCATATTGCCGCGCTTTTTGTCGCGGTGATTGCGGTTCTGACCATTTTCTTCGGGCATATCAATGCGCTCCATCCACGAATCCGCACTCTCGAAATGGAAATTAACAAGCGGGCCGGCAACCTGAAGCAGCTGAACATTGTGATGGCATCCGATATTCACCTGGGTACGGTCATCCATAATTCCCGCCTGCTGAAGATTGTGGATAAAATCAATGCGCTGGACCCGGATATCGTGCTTTTCCCCGGCGACGTGGTGGATGAAGACGTGGCTCCCCTCAAAAATCAGAACATGGAGAAATCTTTCCGAAAGATAAAATCCCGTTATGGCGTTTATGCCATAACCGGAAATCACGAATACATCGGGGGTGTGAAACAGGCGGTGGAGTATATTCGGACCGGCGACATCACGGTGCTGCAGGACAGCGTCATTAAAGTGGCCGATGCCTTTTACATCATTGGAAGGAAAGATCTGATGTCCGAACGGGTGGATGGCGGCCGCAAGAAGCTGGCTGACATCATGGAAGCAGTCGATCACAGCTACCCGTTGATCCTGATGGATCACCAGCCATTCCATCTGGAAGTTGCGCAGAGAAACGGCATCGATCTCCAGCTCTCAGGCCATACCCATGACGGGCAGTTGTTTCCATTCAACCTGATAACGGATTTGGTATATGAATTGAGCTGGGGATATAAGCAGAAGGGGTCTACCCACTATTATGTTTCCTGCGGGGTGGGAACCTGGGGTCCCCCAGTGCGCGTCGGAAACCGCCCGGAAATCGTCCGGATTATTCTAAAATTTGCGGAAAACTGATTTTCAAAAGCCTGAAAATTCGGGAACTTGGAAAAACTTTTCCGCGACATCCTTCCTACATTAAGAATCTGATGGTAAAAGGGTAGCGGAATTTCTCGCCATTGTTTGCTTTTAATGCTGCCACAATGATAATAATCAGGCTAAATAGTGCCAGCGCAATCAGGAATACGATCCCGATTGCCAGAAAAACGAGAATGACAGAGGCGATGATATAAATGGTCATGCTGATCTGAAAATTGATGGCCTCTTTTCCCTGGTCATTCACAAAGGGATATTCGTCTTTTTTTAAGGCCCAGATTATTGCGGGCCCTGCAATGTTCCCCAGCGGAAAAATGAAGCCGAGTAATCCGGAGAGATGGCAAAGCATAGCCCACATATATTCATCGCTGCTGTTGGCCGAAGAAACCGGCTGCTGAGATTGTTCATCCATAAAAATATTCCCCGTTTTATGATATGCGCTGTCCTTCTCAATCATTTCAGGCTCCTTGTCTGGTCAGACGTTGCGTCCCGGTCCCGGACGTATTTTTAATAGATAAAACGGTTCCGGGAGAGAGCGGTAAAACTTTCTCCAATTGTTTTTATTCGCTGGTTTAGTTAATTTTATCTCAAGTCGTTAATTTGTAAATTTTTGAAAAAGGGGAAGAGGCTAAAAATGAGCACAATGTTGGCATTAGTTAAAGACCGACCGGTCATGTCCGATCCCTGGCCGGAGGGGTTCCGAATGGAAGAGCGTCCGGTGCCGGAAATGACCCGCGCCGATCAGGTGAAGGTAGAAGTGGTAATGGCCGGGATTTGCGGCACTGATGTGGGAATCTATCACAGCAAATTATCCATAAAAGCGGGGATGGCAAACAATAAAAGCGAATCGGTGATTGCCGGACACGAATTCTGCGGCGTGGTGGAAGATGCCGGCGAGATCGCCCGGGAAACCCTGGCCCGCAGTTTCCTGGAAAAAAGCCGTTGGGACAGCGATGAAGACATTCAGAAATTCATAAAGGAACGCGATTATCTGCAGATTGCGGCTGACCCCGATTTCCTGGACTTACTGCGTGAGAAATTTTTTATCACCTCCGAAATGCATGTGGTGTGCGGCGTATGCTACCAGTGCCGCACCGGGAATGGCCATGCCTGCCAAAACACCATTATCAAAGGAATTCACGAAGACGGCGTTTTTGCCAAATACACGATTGTCCCTGCTGAAAATACCATGCTGATTAAGAAGGGTGAAATCGCCCCGGAAGTCATTGCCTTCATGGATGCTTTCGGGAACGCGCTTCACACCGCCAGTTCGGTGAATCTGCAGGGCGCTTCGGTGGCGGTCCTGGGCAGCGGCGTGCAGGGCCTGATGGCCACGGCTATTGCCAGGCAGGGCGGAGCGTCACTAATCATAAATACGGATATATCCAATCCCGCTGCCGGTTTTACTCACGAAAAGCTGAAAAAGAACCGGTTTTCCATTGCCTATCGGGTGGGCGCCAAATACTGTTTCGATATGACCCATCAGGATTCGCGAAAGAAAATGATCGAGACGGTGATGCGCGAAACCAACAACACCGGCGTAGATGCGGTTTTCGAGATGTCCGGCAGCCCCAATGCCTATTATGATGCGCTGGACATTATCCGCATGGGCGGAACCATGGCGCTGCTGGGGATACCTGCCCGGGACATTACCCTGGATTTCAGCAACAAAATTATTTTCCGTGGACTCACCCTGCACGGAATTATCGGCCGACGCATGTTCGGCACCTGGGAAACCATGTATAAATTGCTCAAAAACGGAATGGCAGATCTGATGCTGCAAAACGGCTATGTGAGCCACACATATAAATTAAGTGAATATGAGAAGGGCTTCGAAGCACATAATCGCGGGGAGGCGATTAAAGTGGTACTGATTCCGGAATAGGGATAGATTTTTCTTTTTATAAAAAAGGCTCTCTGACTTCCAGAGAGCCTTTTTTTCATATATGGGGCGTCAATTTTTAAACGCTTTCAGAACGTTCAGCACATAATCAATGTCCGCACCGGTATGGGCGGCGTTGATTTGAAAACGGATGGTTTCATCGCCTTTGGGCACCACCGGGAAGGTCAATCCCACTACCAGCACCCCATTATCATAAAGCTGTTTTACCATCTGGTGCGTCTTTTCGGTATCCCGCACCAGCAGCGGCACCACCGCATGGGGCCCCGGAATAGATTCGAATCCCATCTCCTCCAGCCCGTTACGGAACTGCGCGATTCTCTCCTGCAGATTGTTCAGGCGTTCCGCTCCTTCCGGGCTGTCGCAGATATCGATGGCCTTGATTGCCGCCGCGCAGTCCGCCACGCTCAGTGGATTGGTATAGATGTAGGTGTCCGCCTTCTGGCGCACCGCTTCCACCAGGGCCCGGCTTCCCGCGATAAATCCGCCGTTCACGCCGAATGCCTTTCCGAATGTTCCCACGATGATATCCGGCTGTGCGCCGGCATACTCGGCGGTGCCGCGGCCCGTTTTCCCGTAGGCGCCAATGCCGTGGGAATCGTCCACCACTGTGATCACGCCGTCTTTGAATTTCTTATGATAAGGCGCGGCAATTTCCACGATGCGGTCGATGGGAGCATAATCGCCGCGCATGCTGAAAATGCCATCAAAAATGATTACCACCCGCTCCATTTCCTCCGGTACCTCGTCCAGGCAGCGCCTCAATCCATCCATATCATTATGGTTGTAGATGGCCTTGTTTGCGCTGGGCACTCCGGCGATCCGCATAGCGCGAATGATACTGTTATGATTCAACTGGTCACCGATCCAGTATGTATTTTTTGTGGAAATGGCCAGCGCCAGCCCGCAGTTTGAGGTATAGGCGGAATTGAAAATTTTTGCGGCAGGTTTCCCCACAAATGCGGCGATCCTTTCTTCCAACTCTGCATGATATTCAAAAGTCCCGTCAATGAAACGGACCGCACCGGGCCCCACGCCAAATTTTTTGGTGGCCTTATCCGCCGTCTTTATCAGCTCCGGATGATTGGACAGCGACAGATAACTGTTGGAGTTCAGGCGAATAAATTCCAGATCGGAACCGCGAAGCTTGTAGCGCGGGCCTTTTCCGTCCCGGGGAGGAATATAATCAACAATGATACGTTCGGGGGCCTTGGCCCTTCCTTCGGCCACCAGGGCCTTAACATCCAAAATCAACGAAGTGTCTAATTTGTCGAGCGGCATGGCTGCATCCTTTCGGTTTTTTGATATTTAAACGACCATATTTTTTGATTTTTCCCTTGCAGGGAAATGATAATGAAATGTATTATGATCCGCAAGAAGCAACTGAAAATAATCTGCCGTAAAAGTCTTTTTAAATTAAACAGGAGCCGTTTTATGAAAGAGAAACTCATCGAATTAATTCCTGAATTTGACCGGATCGGGAACATGGATTTGAAAGAGAAGGTTTTGCAGGTGTGGCAGAAGGCGCTGAAAATCAGGAAAATGCAGCCGCAGGACCTCTTGCGGATGCCCTTCACCCTGCTCATCGATCCCTGCCCGGCAAACTTCGTGGAACACACCCGCGGGGTAGTGAATGTATCCGTCAATGCGGCCAGGGCGCTGCAGGATATTTACGGAGCCAGGATGCCGCTGAACATGGACTATCTGCTGGCCGGCGCGCTGCTCCACGATGTCGGCAAAATACTGGAATATGAAGAAAAGGACGGGAAATTTATTAAATCCAGAGAAGGGAAGTACCTGCGCCACCCCTTTTCCGGCGTAGGCCTGGCTTTTGACGAAGGCATTCCGGACGAGATTCTGCATATGATTGCCGTGCACGCCGGGGAAGGAGACGGGAAATGGCGCAGCACGGAAGCGGTCATCATTCACCATGCCGATTTCACCAATTTCGAGCCGCTGCACGGCGGAAAGTAAGCGGCCGTTTTACTTTTGCCTGTCAAGTTCGTCCGTAACATTTTTGATCAGAAGGGCGCTCTCTTTGAGCACCTTTTCTTCGTTCGGTTCGAGCGGCAGGGGAAGCGTCGACAGTATGCCGCTTCCTCCCACCAGATGCGGGAGGGACAGCGTGACATTCAGGACGCCCGCCACCTCCAGCTTGGGAGTACAAACAGTGAGGACGGCGCGCTGATTGTTGACAACGGCGCTCACAATCCGGGCCAGCGCGCTTCCGATTCCATAGTAGGTGGCGCCCTTTCCCTCAATAATATTGTGGGCCGCACTCCTCACGGAATGGTCAATCCCGTGCCTGATTTTTCATCCAGGGAAATTCCCTGACTTTGACAATAGTCCCGGAGCGGAATACCGCCCACCGCCGCCAGCGACCAGGTAAGTACCTCGGAATCGCCATGCTCCCCCACCACATAAGCATGAATATGCTGGGCATCCACTCCCAGGAAATTGCCCAGAAGCGGGCGGTGTCAAGCGTGGTACCGGATCCGAAGACCCGGCTTTTAGGAACATTATGCTTTGCCGCAATTCGGGCCGCAATGTGGGTGGTAATATCCACCGGATTGGCGGCGATAAGCAGAATGGTTTCCGGTGCATTTTTGAGAATTTGCGGAATGACCTCCTCAAAAATGGCTGAATTCCGCGCCAGCAGATGGAGCCGGCTTTCCCCGGGTTTCTGACTGACGCCGGCAGCAATAATAACCGCGCGGCATCCCTTTAAATCCGAGTACTCCCCTGCGCTCACCGCAAGAGGATTGGCGAAAGGAACCGCATGCATGATATCATCCGCCTCCGCTTTGGCTCGTTTTTTATTGACATCCACCAGCACGATCTCGCTGCCCACGCCGCGCATCACCAGCGCATAGGCGGCCGTTGAACCGACCAAACCGCTGCCCACGATCCCGACTTTCATTATGCACCTCCCGGCTTGTTCTAATAAAAATGAAAATGCATGAGAGAAGTTCCTGAAGCCGGATGGAGGTAAAGCGTTCGATCTATGCAGAAAATTGCAGGGGTGTGTAAAATATGCACAATAGATTGAGAAAAATTCATCAGGATTTCAGTAAAACATAAGACGGAAGAATACAAATCCGCAGCAAAATCAAGTTGAAACAGATCCCTCATACACCGCGATGGACCGCCCAGAAATTCTGGTATTCAAATTGCGATACTGAGATATGGGTTCAGGAGGTGAATTCAAAAATATGAGGTGAAAAAATGTCAACCGAGGCCGTTTCAATCATTACCAATGCTGAGTATCTGGCATTATTCAAGAATGGGAGAAATAATCACCGCATTGATAACATTCTGACGCAGATCTACTTTTTGTGCAGCATCGAACGATTGGAACAGGCCAAAGAACTGGTGGATAAACTCTACATCGCCATCTACGATTATAAAGAAAAAACCCTGGCATGAATCCATTAACTGATTTGCCGTATTCTCTGAAATTCACCCTATGCACTTTTTATTTTATACTGTTTTTCGAAGACAAAAATCTGATCACCCATAATTTATTATAAATTTCTCACTTAACAATTTTTCATTTAAGGTAGGAGGCTTTTTATGAAATTTCTTATGATGTTGATTCTCATCTTCTATTTGGCCGGCTTTGCCGGGGAGGAACAGACCGTCCCCCCAGCCACGAACCCGCAGAACACGCCATCCGAAAGCATTCAGGCGGACAGCAGCCATGCAAAACTGAGCATTAATGACGTGAAGAAATTCTACATTGGTTTCGCTGAATCGGAAACCGGCATGAGACTGATAACCCTAAACCTGGAGCCGCTCGATTCGACGAATGATGTCATCCGTTTTGCCTACAAAATGAATTCCGTGGAAGACCGCAAGGACGGCGAAGGCAAGATCCTGCTGGATAAAAATGTGATCGAATTCAACTCCATGGATGCCGGTAAAATCCAGCGCGACGCAGATGGCAAACTTGTCCTGGAATCAATCAAACAGGATTCATTAAGTTACTGGAAAATGAAGGAGAAATAGATATGAAATATATTACTTTTCTACTCGCTTTTGTGGTATTCTTCGGCTGTACCGACAAGCAGAAGATCGCTCAGCTGGAACAGCAGAATTCTAAGCTCAAAAAGGAATTCAGTTTACTGACCGAACAGTCCTCCCTCAAAGACCAGTTCATAGAGGAATATACGAAGACCATCAATGACGTATATGACAATCTGGAGCGCATTCGCAAAAAAGAAGGCATGGTCACCAAGTTCACCCAGGATTCGGAGAAGAAACAGATTGCTTCCTACCGTGAAAAGATGCTGAATAATGTTTCCAGTATTGAATCATATCTGAAGGAGAGCAAAGTCAAACTCAACAGGCTGCAGGAAAAACTGCATACCGCATTGCTGAATAACGCAACATTTGAGGAAACCATCACCAAATTAAACCAAACCATTGAGGCCAAGGAACAGGAAATCGGCGAGCTGCGGCAGAAAGTGGAGCAATTAAATACGCGCGTTGCAGAGGTGGAAGGCAAGCTCCAGCAGCGGGAAGAGCTGATTGCCAATCAGACCAGCACCATCAATTCCGCCTTTTATATTATTGGCAATGAAAAAGATCTGAAGGGCAAGGGAATTATCGAGGAAAAGGGCGGTTTTCTGGGCATCCGCAAGACCAAGAAACTGGCACCAGGATTCGACACTGACGAGTTTACCAGACTGAATATGGTCACAGACGAAGTCATTCCTATCGACCGGAGCATCAAAAATGTGAGAATAATTTCTCCGCACGATCCGGAATCCTATCATCTGGTGAAAAAAGATGAAAATCAGACTCTGCTGGAAATTATTAATCCCAGTTCGTTCTGGAAAATCAAATATCTGGTCATCATGACCAAGGGGTAAGATAGGTGCCTCAATAAAAGAGACCAATGAGGAGGTTTCTCCCGGGAAGGCATGTGCTCCCGGGAAATTAAAAAAGCGCCGGTTTATTTAACGGCGCTTTTTTATTGTCTGAAAAAATTATTGAGATCCGGCAATGGATGCCAGCCGATGATTATTATTAACTGATCGGCCGTCCGGAGGCGACAGTCTTATCGGCAGTCACCAGGGAAAGTTTTTCACCGTCATTAACCGCCAGCAGCATTCCCTGGGATTCAATTCCCCTGATCTTGGCCGGTTTCAGATTCGCCACAATGATGATGGTTTTCCCGATCAGCTCCTCCGGCGCGTAATGCTGGGCCACACCGGCAACCAGCTGCCGTTCTTCATGCCCCACCTGGATTTTGAGCTTAAGCAGCTTGTCCGCGCCTTTAACCCTCTCGGCTTCCAGAACCTTCGCCGTTTTCAGCTGGACTTTTCTGAACTCATCAATTGAAATCGGTTCGACTGGCTCTTCCGCCTCCTCAGCCTCCGCCGCCTGTCCCATTTTCCGCATGTTTTCCACTTCCGCGGCAATGATTTTATCAGGGATTTTTTCGAACAAAATCTCCAGTTCTCCCAATGCATGAAGATCACGGAGATTGAATTCGTCAATGGTATCCCACTCAGCTTCCGCAGCTTTTCCGTCAAGCTGCAGCATCTTCCATATTTTTTCGGAGGTGAAAGGCAGAAAGGGATTCATCATCACCGCCAGCGAACAGGCCGTCTGGGCACACAAATTCAGCGTAGTGGCGCACGCTTCGGGATTATCGCGGCGTGTCTTCCACGGTTCCTTGTCATTGAAATATTTATTGGCGAATCTCACGAGATCCATGAACTGGCGGGTAGCCTCCTTGAATTGAAATTCATCGATGAGCTTCCCGATCTGCTCCTTTCCCGCCCGTATTTTGCCGATAAGCTCGTTGTCCAGTTCATCCAGTTCACGCCGGACAGGAAGTTTTCCGTCAAAATAGTTGCGGATGAACGTGAAAGTGCGGTTCACAAAATTACCCAGGATGTCGGCCAGCTCGTTGTTGTGCTTTGCCTGAAATTCCTCCCAGGAAAAGTCCGCATCGCGGGTCTCCGGCATATTGATTGCCAGGGTGTAGCGCAGCGAATCAGCGGGATATTTTTCGAGAAAATCTTCCACCCACAATGCCAGTCCGCGGCTGGTGGAAAATTTCAGGCCCTTGATATTCAGAAATTCGTTTGCCGGGACGTTACAGGGCAGCACGTATCCCTCATAGCCCATCAGCATGGCGGGAAAAATGATAGCGTGGAAAACAATATTGTCTTTTCCGATAAAATGCACCAGCCGGGTATTTTCGGGATCCAGCCAGTAGTCCTTCCAGCGGTCCGGCTGCCCCATTTTTTCGGCCCATTCTTTGGTGGAGGAAATATAACCGATGGGCGCTTCGAACCAGACATACAGCACTTTATCCTTTGCGTCTTCCAGCGGTACCGGCACGCCCCATTTCAGATCGCGGGTCACCGCCCGGTCTTCCAATCCCTCCTTGAACCAGTTGTTGCAGAAATTGACCACATTGCTCCGCCAATCGGATTTGCTGTTTATCCATTCACTCAGGCGGGACTGGAACTTGGAAAGCTGCAGAAAGTAATGGGTCGTTTCCCGGATGACCGGCGTATTCCCGCAAATTTTACATTTGGGATGAATGAGCTGGGTAGGCTCCAGCCATTTTCCACAATTTTCGCACTGATCGCCGCGCGCCTCGGCATAATGGCAATAAGGGCATTCGCCCTCCACATAACGGTCCGCCAGAAACATCTTGTCGTGTTCGCAATAGAACTGCTGGACCTCTTTCTGGTCCATGTAACCTTTTTCGTGCAGCCTCAGAAAAAAGTCCTGCGCCGTTTGATGATGAACAGGGCGGGAAGTACGGGAAAAGTTGTCGAAACTCATCCCGAACATTTCGAAGCCGCGTTTGATTCTTTCGAAATAGTAGTCTACAACCTGCTGAGGCGTTTTATTTTCCTTTTCAGCAGTAATTGTGATGGGAACGCCGTGTTCGTCCGTCCCGCAGATGTAAACGGTATCACGCTTTTTCAGCCGGCAATAGCGGGCGTAAATGTCTCCCGGCAGGTAGGCGCCGGCAAGATGCCCCAGATGAAGGGGACCATTGGCATACGGCAATGCACTGGTAATCAGGTATTTCTTCTCTCCCACGGGTGGTTATTCTCCTCTCGGTTCGGCTCAGGACCGCTTCAACTCATCAAGAGCAAATTTTTCAATCTCTTCGTTCGGGAATCGCACATAAACAGCACCATGAAATATATCAATCTTATCAACCATCCCTTTCCCATGCGGGGTTTGGATGGGTTTATCCACTTCCGGATATTTCTCCATCTCCTGAATATAAAATACTTTTTCAAAAGCCAGGCAGCATTTCAAACGACCGCACACGCCGGAAAGTTTCGATGGGTTCATGGGAAGCAGCTGCTCCTTGGCGTACTGGGTAGTAATCGCTTCGAACTCCCGTATGAAAGTGGAGCAGCAGAGTTTGTAGCCGCAGGTGCCGTAGCCGCCGATGCGTTTGGCTTCATCGCGGACACCGATCTGCCGCAGTTCGATGCGGGTGCGGTATTTGCCGGCCAGGTCCCGCACCAACTGGCGGAAGTCTACCCGCTGATCGGATGTGAAATAGAAAGTCAGCTTGTTGCGGTCGAACTGGTATTCCACATCAACCAGCTTCATATTCAGATTGTGATGCAGGATTCGCTCTTTGCAGACTTCGAAAGCATTTTCTTCGGTGCCGCGGTTTTCCTGCAGTTTCTTCATATCATCCGGGGTGGCCAGACGCATGACAGGCAGAGGCTCATTTTTCATGTCCTTCAGGGAGACAACACGTCCCAATGCCACTACCATACCGAGGTCTTCGCCTCTCTCCGCTTCAACAATGACGTGATCGCCGGTCTTTAAATTTATTTCAACAGGATTTGTATAAATCCCTGTTCGATTGCCCTTGAAGGCGACTTCTACCAACTCAGAAGCCATTATACCTTCCTTTCTTTATATTACTTCTTAATCAAGTGATTAAGTTTAATAGCGAGGTTCGCAAAAATCAATGTTGGATTTAAATTTCTGGGGTCGTCCAGCTCCTGTACCGCCTGCTGCAACTGCCCGATGATTGCCGGATAATCCGCATTGGGGTATCCGTTTATGAAGCCGTTCAGATTTTTTTCCAGATCGGAATTGACCAGTTGATCTCCTTTTGCCACCCCGGTCTTCAGATGATAGGCATCCCGGATCCAGGTCTGCAGGAAGAAAAGAAGCAGTTCCATTTCCCGCCGGTCTCTCGGCGCAGTAATGCCTTCTACGAAAGCCAGCAGCTCCTGCGATTTTTCAATCACGACCACTTTCCGCAGGAATTCAACGGCCTGGTCCCGTTTTTCCAGCGCATTGTCTTCCATAAAATCAAACGCCATTTTGACGTTTTCCAGCGCCAGCCGGATGATCTTCGACAGATGCTCCGGCGGATCCTGGGCATATTTTCGAACGATCTTCAAAACCAGGTCCCCATTCAGGGGCGGAAAATGGACCAGTTGACAACGGGACCGGATGGTGGGAAGAATCCGGTGGATACGCGAGGTCGTCAGGATGATCATCAGGTTTTCCGGGGGCTCTTCCAGGATTTTCAATAAAGCGTTGGCAGCCTCCGGGCGCATTTCGTCCGCTTCGCTGATGATATATACCTTCTTTTTTCCTTCATACAATTTGAATTTCGACTCATATTTTAAGTCGCGAACGGTATCAATGGAAATAAAAGTGTTCTTGCCGGGAAATGAAATCCGGCGGTAAGGATTGCGCGCCTTTTCCTGCAGCGCTTCAGCGATATTTTCCGGTTTCACATTGCCCGAACTGGGGGTGGGGAAAATAAAACTGACATCCGGATGCTGCAATTGTGATATCTTCCGGCACTGGGAGCAGGTCTGGCAGATATAAAACGGACCTTTCTCGCAGTTCAGCAGCTTGGCCACCTCAATGGCGAATGCTTCTTTTCCCGATCCTTCATTCCCGTAAAAAAGATAGGCGTGGGGGAGCCGCTCCGATTTGATCGAGTTAAGAATACGGACCTGGATTTCCGGATGTCCGATTTCAGTATTAAAGCTATCTATTTCCATGAACCGTTTTTGTCAGTTTATTCTTGCCCCCGGGACGGACGTCATTTCTGTTCGGTCCCAATAACCAGTTTCTGGACGCCGCTTTGTCGCGCAATATCCATCACCGTGACCACCAGACCGTGCGGTACATCCTTATCGGCTTCGATAATCAAGGTCTTATTCTGACTCTGTTCCATCGCATCCTTCAGCAGAGGACCCAGGTTCTGCAGGGTCACCTCCTTGTTATTGAATACCAGTTTTTTATCAGCGGATATATATACGACCGCCTTTTCCACTTTTTGCAGATTCGTTGCCTTGGCCTGGGGAAGCGCCAGTTTTATACCCGGCTGTTCCAGAAAGGTGGATGAAACCGCGAAAAAGATGATCAGGATAAACAGCACGTCAATAAGGGACGTGATATTGAGCGGCATCCTCGATTGTTTTTTGCCTTCTAATAATTTCATTGGATTTTGCTGCACTCCACATAAATACTATGTTTATTTACTGTTCCGGCAATAAAATTCGCGAAATCAACCGTCAATAGCAAGAAGAAAAACATGCCGGACTTTGTCAGTGAATTAACTTTCCTGCTTTTAAACCGTTCCGCACTTTTAAAATATGGCGGCGAAGGCGCCGGTCGTAATCAAATCCTGAAGACCAGACCATACAGGCGAGTTTCAGATCAATGAAAAGAGTTTGGTCACCGAAGAACCGAATCCGACAAAACCGCGGGAGAAATTGACCACCTTATATATCCGAAATCTGACTGTATTGCCGATAGATTTCCAGTATATCTTCGACATAGTTATAGGGCTCAATTCCCCTGCAGTAGCCAAATTCCACCACCTGATCCGTGTAAAACTTCTCTTCGGAAAGACGCAGGATGTAATAGGCCACATTCTGGTCCCAGATATCGGGCAACCTGCCGTACTTAAGGGCAAGCTTCCGGGCATCCTGCACATGCCCGATTCCCACATTGTAAGAAGCCAGAACGAATTTGGTCCGTTCTCTTTCATCCTGAATTTCATCTTTCCAGTAATTCTGCAGCCATTTTATATACCGGACCCCCGCTTCGATATTCTGGTGAGGATTCCTTAAATTATGGATCCCATATTCCCTGCCAATCCGCGGAATAACCTGCATCAGCCCCACTGCGCCGCTCCACGATTCAGCGCGGGGCTCAAACTGGGATTCCTTAAAAATAAGGGATGCCAGCAGCCGCCAGTCCCAGTTTATGACTTGTGCCTGCTTTTTGATGAAACTGTCCCAAGGCGAAATTTTCCCTCCCTGCACCGAGAGATAGTTGCTTTTCATTTCAAGCGCCGGACGAATGCCCGCCGGTTTTTAAAATATTTATTGTAAATGACATAAAAAGCCGTTTTTCCCTTCATCTCCTCTATCCAGTTGTTTACCTCACTCAGCAGATCGGGAGAAGTTTTTCGGATGGCCCAGGCAATCCGCTGGGGAAGGCTGATGGGCGTGTTTACATCAAGGTTACTGTAATATGCCTGATTAATCATGGCAATGTGCTGGTCGGATACCGTGAAATCAATATTTCCGAGCGCGACTTCCTCAATCAACTGCTCAGTGGTGGTATCGCCTCCCACCTCCCGGATCAGAATCTTCCCTCCAATTTCCTGCGATAAATTCTTTAATCTCTCTTCATAGGCGGAGGCTTTTTTTACATAAACCGTTTTTCCGATCAGGTCAATGGGATTCCTGAGAAGCTGTTTTTCGATATCGTCCGCCTGCATGGTACGCCAGTTATCCGGTCTGCGCTGCACGAGGACCTGCCGGGTAGTGAAAAGAAAGTCCGTGAAGTTCACCAGTTTTTTGCGCGGCTGGGTCACCGTCAAACCGTAGGCAATCAGATCACCTTCTCCCCGGTTCAGCCTTTCAAACATATTGACAAAATTGTTATCAATTTTGATCTCCAGTTCAACGCCGAAATGCTGCGCCAGCCTGGTGAGCAACTCGTATTCATAACCCATGGGCTGGCCTTTGTAAATGAAATAGCTGGTGGCGCTGTATCCGGTTATGGCGATCAGTTTCCCTCTTTTTTTGATCGCAGATAAATCGATTTGAATAACCGGATCCTTTTCCCGGCTATCCCGGCATCCGGCAAAAAGTACAAACAGCAGTAACAGCAAAAGAAAATTTCGGGCCCTGAAATATGCCTTCCTGCTTCGCATGATTTAATTTTCCTTCCTTTTATTTTCACAGGGATTGACGAAATGACCGCCAGACAAACCGATCATTCCGCCGAAGCGTCAATCAATGTTTTGATGGCAGAATAAATAAATTCCCCTGAAATATGTGCCTTTAAATGAAAATTCCGGCAGCATACTGTCCATAAAAAGTAATAACAAGATGAAAAAAATACAAATTCACAAATTACGGATGCGGAGAAAGGCAAGATCAATGGGATGGCGGCTCCCCGTCCGGAGAGGAAGTCGCCGCTGGCTCTCCAAAAGCGATGTAAAAATCACTTCCATTTCATGATTTTAAATTCATATAAAACGTCCGAATCAATGGTGATCGAAATGCTTGTGGAGTACCGCTCCGATGTTCTCCCAAATATCACCCGCGGTGAGGGCGTAGACGGTTTTCTTTGCGGCAACTTCATCCGCCACCAGCCCATGGAGATAATTCGCTGCATACCCTGCTTCCAGGGGCTTCATTCCCTGGGCCAGCAGCCCCGCAGCCATTCCGGTAAGTACATCCCCGGTGCCGCCGCTGGCAAGCCCCGGATTTCCGGTCGGATTCACATACACCCGGCCTTCCGGATCGGACACAATGGACGGCGCGCCCTTTAGCAGGAGGTTTATCTTGTTTTCGCG
>JARRQT010000088.1:0-13242 GCA_037381445.1 Calditrichia bacterium | reverse complement strand
GTCCAGAACTGCCCTACGCGAACATCCATGACAACTGCCGAAATAATAAACAGTATCACCGCCAGCACCTCCTGTCCCACTGAAAACTGGATATAATCCAGAAATTTCATTCGCATTTCTTCCCTGCTGAAATGATCGCCGGTGACAATGCCGCCCACATCCGTGGCCAGAGAGGCAAAGGGTACAATAAGGAATGTCCAGAAGATTAATTCAACATTCAGGAAAAATACGGCGAGCGCAAAACGAGTCCCTTGAACAGACCGGAAATCTGCGCAAACTCTGTCACCAGTGGAACGGAAAAATAGGAATGCAGGTTTCCCACAATTGCGGCAAATACGAATCCGGTAAGAATGTGGGCCAGATAATCGGGGAATTTCAATTTTCTGGACACCGAAAGCAGGAAAAAATCTATCCAGAGAATTAATGCCACAAACCCGATAAATTGCGGGAGGTCAATAAACATGTCATTCTTCGCTTATTATTTTCTTGAACAACCCGGTAAAAGAACAGTGAAATTTACAAAATATTCGTTCCAATTCCTCAATCAATTCGCTCTTTTCTAATATCCGATCACTCCTATTATCGGCCTAAGTATTTAAAATTTTAGAAAAAGTGGAGAAAAATATCGTTATGGCAGATTAATCTGAGCGGATCTATTCATGGAAAAGATCATTCAGGTAACATCAAAAACGGAGAAAAGACCCGGAACTGGGGATTCAACTGTAATGAATCACCAATTATGACATAGGAGGAATGCGAGAGAAAGCGGTTTAATGCAATACCCAGATTCGCTAAGAAAAAGATGAAAACAGCCTAATGACATCAATCAAAAAGGCGGGATTGCTCTTGAAGGCAATTTTGAACAGGTTCATAAGGGTACGTTTGTTTTCGTCCAGTTTCAGGTATTCCGCCGCGATATAGTTAAACTGCGAATCCTCAAATTTCATCAGTGCCTCCTTCAGACGGTAATACCGCTGATGGCTCTTTCCCACATTCTTATGCCATTGACGGGCATATGGAAGCAGAGCCTTCCGGTTCACAGTGCCATTTTGAATGGCCTTGGCGGCAACTTCTCCGGCGATCTTTCCCGCCGTCATTCCGGAAATGATACCGCCGCCGGAAATGGGATTGGTCTGATGCGCGGCATCCCCAACAATCATAAAACCATCGGCAACGATATCCCGCAGCGTTTTATCCACCGGCACCCCGCCCACAGTTCTGGAAACAGCTGAACCGGTTGGGAAGAATCTTTCCAGATAAATTTCCAGGAATTCCTCCGGTGATTTCTTTCTGGCATAATTTCCCGAGATACCCAGTCCCACATTGGCAGTCCCTTCTCCCTTGGGAAAAGCCCAGGCATACCCCCCGGGAGCAAAATCCCGGGAAAAATAAAAATCGCAGGTATCCGGTTCAATACCGATATTCGCCAGCGTGTATTGGGCGCAAGTTTCCATTTCCCTCAACGGCGTGCCGGAATCGATGCCGGCCCAGCGCGCCACCCTGGATTCCACCCCGTCGGCGGCAATGACAACACGCCCGTGGACCTCGAGATTTTCCCCATCCAGACTGATTTTTACCCCGGTCACATAGCCATCGGATTTAATAACATCAAAAACCTGGGCATGGGTAAGCAATGTGGTACCGGAACGGGTCGCTTTTAGCGAGAGATCGTAATCGAATAGACGGCGGTGGAGAACATATCCGATTTCATTGATATTAACATATACTGGCGTACCGTCCGGTGCAAACAGGCGGAATTTACGGATTTCGGAAGCAATCCAGTGAGCAGGTGCGGGATGTTCTATCAGCGCTTCCAGGCCAGACTTGCCAACTGCTTCGGCACAGCGGACCGGCGTTCCCACCTCACGGTCTTTTTCCAGCAGCAGGACTTTTGCCCCCATTCGCGCCGCCTGCCAAGCTGCCATGGAACCGGCTGGGCCCGCACCAACTACGACAATATCATAACTTGAATCTATCTGATTTCTTAAATACATCTTTTATTCCCCCCGGAAATTAGGGTAATCGAACTGAAACCGAACCCGATAATAGTATTTCGTCACGAAAAAAACAATAAGCATCAGCAAAAAATAAAGCGGGAATTTAAGGCTTATCAATGCCGAAAAAAAGAAAATGGACATTTTTATCATTTTTATGGCATTGGCCACCGATGGGCCGAGTATCAACCTGATGGCCCAGTAGACCACAAGCAGGTCGATGCTCAGGATGAGATAATCTCCCAGGAACATTCCTGTTAAAATGGAAAGGAAATAAAACACCATACTTGAACGAATGGTGGTTTTCAAACCGTAACGGACACAAAAAGTGCTCTTATCAGACGCCCTGTCTCCATCGGCATCGGGCATAGTTGTCAGCAGATAGAGGCCGGTATTCAAGAACACATAGGGGAGCGAACTTATGAAGAACGACCAGTCCAGCTGCCGAAGCAGCGACCAGCCCAGGGCAAAGGCAATCCAGCCCATAAAAATGTTTAAATAAAGTCCCAACAAGGGACGGTTTTTATACTGGAAAGGTGGAAAGTTATATAGATATCCAGTTACCAGGATAAACAGAAAATTCAAAAAAACGATTCTGCTGTTGATCAGTGAGCTCAGGCCCAGAGAGAAAATAATCAACAGGATACTCTCCACCATCGCCGCCGGTTTAGTGACATAATTCTCTCCCAGCAGGAACAGTTTATTGTTCTCCCGGTCCGATTCCACATCGTGCAACTGATTCATAATGAAACTGGCGCCCATGGCCGCCATAAAGGCAATCATACCCAGGGCAATTTGATCCCGCCAGAGGTTGATGAAAAATCCGTTCCAGCCCGCTTCAGACCATCCGTAAATTCCTCCTGCAGAGACAAGATACCCGGCCAGCAGGGTGCTCCATCCCGGGAAAAAAAGCATTGGACGGGAGAGGTAAAAATAATCCAGGTATTTAATCCAGTTTTTCCGGTTCACCTTCAATCCTGATATGGTTGGAAAATATCCATGCGCGGTTTTTCCGGTACACTTCCACCCGGTACAAACCGGGCTTTTGGACGGAGAATGTTTCGCTTTCCCCGTACTTCTCCTGTACAGTTCGGCCGTTAAGGATGAGCCGAATCAGGCCAGGCAGGGGCAAGGCGACCAGGATTCGGGTTTCAGGCCCCAATTCCAGTGAGTTGCCCACTCCGACGGAACCATTGCCATTTTCTGCTTCGAACCGGAATCCCCTGGCATCGCCATTGAAATAATTGGACACGAAAATCCTGCAGTTTAAAAGTGCATCAAACACCAGTTTTTTGGCCTTTTCGGGAGCCATTCCCGGCTCCAGCGGTTCGGAAAGCAACAGATGGGTTCGCACGGTTTTGAACTGTACTTTATAACGAAAAACGGTCACCTGAATAAGTCCACCCAGCATTTTATATCTGTGAGCGTGGGCATCCACGCCGCCGATTCCCATTACTTTCCGCTTTTTATTCACTTCGTCCCAGCGGTTCAGCGTCTGCGAAACGGGTGCAATGATGGATTTACGCGGATTCAGAAAACGCCACAGCTTGTTCCATGGTGTCAGTCCCTCCATCCATTCGGACATCTGGTTCCAAATTTCAATTCCCTGGTAGTCCTGGCTATCCCATGCCGTCCACGGATAGGAGGGGTGTTCCGGAAGCGCATGGCGTTTTTCATCCGGATGAGCAATGATTCCAAAGCCGCCGTTTTTCTTTACACGCCTCACATATTCCGGCGCAGGCAAGTTTTTATTAACCTCCTCTTCCAGCCCGAACGCCAGATAATGATTGCTGTCATCGATATCATTAATTTCATATCCGATAATTGCCATCACCCGACCGTACCAGCCCTCTTCCCCGTTTTTCAGGGCCCGAAGGTTATTATGGTCCGTCATCATGATAAAATCCAGCCCGGCCTCTTCCGCCGTTGTGGCAATTCCTGGGATGGTGCCGGTGCCGTCGGAATATATCGAATGGATATGGATACAACCTGTGGCTTCTGAATATTTTTTTGATTCGGGCATAAACAAGCAAATATAATTGGCGATCAAATTAACAGCGCCGTATGATAAATTGGATTGATTGGGATTACAAATTATTTTTATTTCTTTTTTAGATTAAAAAATTTTTCATAATTATCGGGAATCAAGCGAAATCCTTTAAAGCGCTTGCATATGCAACCGGGGTTTTGTATATTTGCGGCTGGTTAAGTGGGTTTGTCAACCCACTTTTTTTGTTTATGGAATCTAACCGGTTCTGCAAACTGAATATATTTTTATGAAGGTGAAACTTTAGACATGCATCCTCAATTAAGTAATGGGCAATGAAAGAGGAAATAGCAAAAATCAGAGATTTAATTCAGCCGCTGTTCCAGAACACGAGTATGTTTCTCGTGGATATTGAACTGCGGGGAGGCCGAAATAATCAGGTTCTTTCCGTTTATGCTGACACCGAAGCGGGAATAACCATGGAAGAAATTACCGAACTGACCCGAAATATAGAGGATGTGCTCGATATTAACGATCCCATTCCCGGCCATTACCGTTTGGAAGTTTCTTCTCCCGGCACCAACCGTCCGCTGATTGAACCATGGCAATTCAGGAAGAATATCGGACGGAATTTGCGGATTTTATTCGAAACGGAGGAAGGCCGGAAAGATTATATCGGCACACTTAAATCAGCAAATGAAAACGACATTGTTTTACAGCTTAAAAAAGAAGAAATCACCATACCATTGTCTCAGATTGTCAAAGCAGTGGTCAAATTAAAATGGTAGAAAATTTACTGGAGGGTAAATTAATTTATGCGTAGCGAAATTGTTGATGCCGTCAATCAGATCGCAAAAGAAAAAAGAATTGATAAAGATGAATTGCGTGATATCCTGGAGGACATCTTCGTCACGCTCATTAAAAAGAAATACGGGGAAGCTGAGAATTTCGATGTGATTGTGAACATGGACCGAGGGGATGTGGAAATCTATGTGGAGAAGGAAGTGGTGGAAGACGACGAACTGGAGGATCCCATTCTTCAAATCCCGCTTAAAGATGCGCGTAAGCTGGATCCGGAAATTGAGGTTGGGGAAGACTACGTTGAGGTTCTGAATCCGGAAAGATTCGGGAGAAGGCTTATAAACATTGCCAAACAGACCCTGCTGCAGCGGATCCGCGAATATGAAAAGCGAAAAATTTATGATGAATACAGCAATCGTGTGGGCGAGATAATTATCGGCGATGTACACCAGGTGACCCGCGGCGGATATTTTCTTTTAGTGGACCGTACCGAAATGTTTATGCCCAAATCCGAATCCATTCCCAAAGAAGAGTTAAGGCGCGGAGACAGCGTGCGGGCGCTGATAAAAAAAGTGGTGGAGCCCGACAAAAACGAGGAAGAGGTGGATGATGAACGCTCCCGGAAAAAACGCCACCGCATCGGCCCGGAGATTATCGTTTCCCGCGCCGATGATAAATTTATGATCCGCCTGTTTGAAATTGAAGTGCCCGAAATATTCGACGGTATCGTGGAAATCAAAAAGATTTCACGTAAACCCGGGGAACGCGCCAAGATTGCCGTGGAATCGATGGATAAGCGAATTGATCCGGTGGGCGCCTGCGTCGGTATGCGCGGTGTGCGCATCCAGTCGGTAGTTCGCGAGCTGAACGGTGAAAAAATTGACGTGGTCGCTTTTTCAAACGAACCGGAAATCTTTGTAATGCGTTCGCTGACGCCAGCCAAGCCGATACGGGTTATGCTGAATCACGAGGACAAATTGGCCGTGGCAATCATTCCGGACAAAGACATGGGACTGGCGCTGGGTCGCGGCGAAACAAACAAGGAACTGGCCCAGAGAATCACCAACTGGAATATTGAGTTGATCAAAGAGTCGGAATATTACCAGAAGTCAATGGAAGAAGAGGAAGTGGATATAGAGGAAATTCCCGGTCTGACGCCGTCGATTGTCACCCGTTTGCGGGAAGCAAATATCAACAGTGTGGATCAACTGAAGAATCTTGGCCTGCAGGGTCTGCTGGAAGTGCCGGGCATCGGACAGAAGACCGCGCAAAAGATTTTGCAGATGTTAAACATTTAAATATAATGCGAAACGGCGGAACATTTATCTGTTTCACTTTTAGCATTATATGAGCATAGTAATTAATTCCGGTAGTATCCGGGAAAGTTTTGTAATAGAAATGAAAGCTGATGCAAAAGAGGAGATAAAAGAGAAGCCTGCAAACCGGCGGGGAGCAAAGGTTGTCGATTTGGACGAAAAAGCAAACGCGCTGGTTGGGTTCGCCCTGAAAGCCGGACAGACGGTGACGGGATTTGACCCTGTATTGCGGGCGATGGCCAAAAAGCAGATATTGTTCATTTTGGTGAGTCATGATATATCACCAAATACGCTGAAAAAAATCAGATATGAAGTAGCAGAAAAAAGGATTCATTTATTTAAAACTTCTTCCGGGACGGATTGGGAAGCTCGATGGGGTATTGAAGGCCGCAGAATTTTGGGATTCAGGAACGGCGAACTCGGAAGAAAATTATTGAAGAAATTTAAAGTGGGAGAATAAATGGCTGTAAAGAAAACCAGGAGAAAACTCTTTAAAGTCGCTAAAGAACTTAATCTATCCCATCAAACGATTGCGGAATTTCTTGATAAAAAAGGATTTGAAGTCTCCGGCCTGAATACGCCGATCACCGATGAGATGTATGATGAAATATTAAAGCGATTTGCCCAGGAGAAACAGAAGGCTGAAAAGCTGGCAAAGCGCAAACAGGAGCGTGTGAAGGAAGAGACTGTTGCTGATCAAACGGTGGAAACCACGGCTGAGGCGCCGGAAACGGCGGTTTCGGAGGAAGTTACTGCACCACAAGAAGAGACCGAACAGATAAAGCCGGCAGCAGTTGAGGAAACTGCACAGGAAGAGTTGCCTGCTGTCGAAAGCGGAGCACCGCAGGCAGATGTGAGTGATGAAGATGAAGAGCATCTTAAAAAAGCCGGCGAAAAAGAATCTGAAAGAGCTGTATCCGAAGAAGAGATCGAAAAGGAAGATGAAATAAATACCGAGGCCGTTGGAGTGGAAACGGAAGAATTGGAAGCGGATGCAGTAGCTGAAGCCGAGGAGGAAGAAGAGGAAGAAAAGCCCAAGGTGGGCGACATCATCGACCATCCGGTTGCCAAACAGTATCTGGAGCGGCAGCGTGAAAAAGAGATAAAGAAAAAAGAGAAGAAGAAAAAAGGCCTGAAAAAGATCCGAGAAGAGGCCCTGGATGAAGAAGGGACTGATGAATCGCGTACAAGGAGGTCGGCGAAATCCGGAGAAGAAATCATCCCCCGCCGGATTTTAGCGCAGGAGAAAGAGGAAATGGAGAGCGAAGAAACCGCTGAAGTCATGCCGGAAGATGCTGAAGTAAGATCGAAGAAGAAAAAAGATAAGAAGAAAAAGACCCGCGAAGAAGATCTAACTGAGAAAGAACGGCGGCGGCGCAAAGCTTTTGAGATGATACGGAAAGAAGGTCGGAAACCCCGTACCGCCGTGCCCGATATGGAAGACGAAGAAGGTGTGGTCGTTCCGAAAGATGATAAACGGAAACGGTCCCGTAGAAAGAAGGAAGTTGATCAACAGGAAGTGCAGGATACCTTGAAGAAAACCCTGGCGAGCATGCAGGATACGGGAGCAGCCAAAAAACGCCGCAAGAAAGTGAAAGAGACCGCCGAGGAAACCGAAGAGGCGGAAAATGTCATTTCGGCCAGCGAATTTATAACCGTGCAGGATCTGGCCAATCTGATGGATGTTCCGGTAGCCGATGTCATCAAAAAATGCCTTGAATTGGGGCAGATGGTGACCATCAATCAACGTTTGGATATGGACATGATCAGACTTCTGGCCGAAGACTTCGGTTTCAAGGTGCAGGAGGAAGAGGAGTTTGCTTCTGACTATCTGGAAGACGTGCTGGAAGAGGAAGACAAACCGGAGGATTATGTTCCGCGGCATCCGGTGGTTACCGTGATGGGGCATGTGGACCACGGAAAAACCTCAGTTCTGGATTATATCAGAAAAGCGAATGTGGTTGCCGGCGAATCCGGTGGAATCACCCAGCATATCGGCGCCTATGTGGTTGAGCTGGATGACAAGCGTAAAATCACGTTTCTGGATACGCCCGGCCACGAGGCCTTTACAGCCATGCGTTCCCGGGGTGCGCAGGTCACCGATATCGTGGTGCTGGTTGTCGCGGCGGACGACCGAGTGATGCCCCAGACGGAGGAGGCGATTGACCATGCGCGGGCGGCAGGCGTTCCCATTGTTATTGCCATCAACAAAGTTGATAAACCCCATGCCGATCCCCAGGCAATCCGTAAGCAGCTGGCGGACCGGAATATTCTGGTGGAGGATTGGGGCGGAAAATACCAGGTGGTTGAGGTATCCGCCAAAACCGGTCAGGGAATTCCCGATCTTCTGGAAAAAATCCTTCTGGAAGCCGAATTAATGGAACTGAAGGCGAATCCCAAGAAACGGGCCAGCGGCGTTGTGATTGAATCCCTGCTCGATAAGGGCAAAGGATCGGTCGCCACAGTGCTGGTGCAGCAGGGGATACTCCGGGTGGGGGACGATTATATTGCCGGACAGTACTACGGCCGCGTACGGGCACTGCTCAACGAGAGGAACCAGCGGGTGGATGAAGCCGGCCCTGCCTTTCCGGTACAGGTTCTGGGAACCGATGGCGTGCCGGAAGCCGGAGACAAAATTATTGTAATGCAGGATGAGAAAACAGCCCGCGAAATTGCACAGCGCCGTCAGCAGCTTAAGCGGGAGCAAGATTTCCGGCAGATCAAATTCTTGACGCTGGATGAAATCTCCCGTCAGATTGCCGAAGGCCAGGTTAAAGAGCTAAACATACTGGTTAAAGCAGATGTGGATGGTTCGGCTCAGGCGCTCACCGACTCCCTGCTCAAAATATCCAACTCGGATGTGGCCGTGAAGGTGGTCCGCCGCGCGGTGGGCCCGATTACGGAATCGGATGTGATGCTGGCTGCGGCTTCCCAGGCCATTATCATCGGTTTTCACGTGCGTCCCACCCTGAAGGCAAAAGATCTGGCCGAACAGGAGAAGGTCGACATTCGCCTCTACAAGGTGATTTATGACGCGATCGATGATGTCAAGAAGGCGCTGGAAGGTTTACTGGAACCGGAAGAACGGGAACAAATCCTTGGATTGACCGAAGTCCGGGAAGTGTTCAAAATCTCCCGAATGGGAACGGTTGCCGGATGCTATGTTCTGAACGGAAAAATCAACCGCAATGCACGAATCCGCCTTATCCGCAATGACGTGGAGATTTACGAAGGGCGGTTGTCATCACTCAAACGTTTCAAAGATGACGTCCGCGAGGTGGTTTCCGGTTACGAATGCGGTTTAATGATAGAAAATTACAACGACATTAAAGTCGGTGACCAGATTGAAGCTTTTGAAGTAGTGCAGGAAAAACGCTACCTCGAATCCTAAAATCTGATCGGCATTTCGTCATAGATTTTCGTCTGGAATCACCATTTTGAAAATGGCTTCCGGACGAATTCTTTTTAATTGGAGGTTTACGCCTTTTTTCCCTTTTGAGAATAGTAAAGCAGGCAGGATATGGCGGTAATTATTGGTCTACTGACGGCAGAAATATTTATTCCCTCGGCCAATTCATTGAAAGAAAAAAGAATGGTAGTAAAAGGGTTGAAAGACAAAATCCACAATAAATTCAATGTTTCAGTGTCTGAGGTGGATTATCAGGACAAATGGCAGCGGGCTTTGCTCGGTATCGCCCAGGTTGGAAATGATTATGGTTTTATTGAAAAAAATCTGAATAAGATTTTCAATCTGATCGAATCCAACAACAATGTGGAAATAATAGATCATTCTTTCGAATATTTATGAAAAGAAGTTGCTCATGAAATCTGAATCGGTAAGACAACGAAAACTGGCAGACCAGATAAAAAAACAGGTCAGCCAGATTATCGACAGGAAATTGAAGGATCCCCGCAAAGGTTTGGTCACCCTCACCCATGTCAGGGTTTCGGGCGATCTTCGAATTGCATTTATCTATTATACCGTTTTGGGTGATCAGGAAAAGAGGGAGCAGTCCCAGGAAGCGCTGGACAGCGCAACAAATTTTATCCGCAACGAACTGGCGCCCTCCCTGAAAATGCGGTTTATACCCGAGTTGCGCTTCTTTTATGATGAATCGCTGGACTATTCCCGGCATATAGAAGATATTTTGAAAAAGATCAAGCACGATGAACCGGATCCTGATGACGGCAAGGAATAGTGCTCGAGCCCAGCGATTTTTTCTAAGAATGAATAATGGAAACAAATAATATACCGCAGATGACAGATTCAGCAAAAGAAGGATTCATCTTCAGCATAAACAAGCCCAAGGACTGGACATCTTTTGATGTGGTAAAAAAATTGAGAGGGATTACCCGCATCAAAAAAATTGGGCATGCCGGAACGCTGGATCCTTTTGCCACCGGCGTCCTGCTTCTCTGCATCGGCAAAGCCACCAAGCAGATCCATAAATTGAT
Organism: Calditrichia bacterium; assembly: GCA_037381445.1. Taxonomy (GTDB): domain Bacteria; phylum Calditrichota; class Calditrichia; order RBG-13-44-9; family RBG-13-44-9; genus JARRQT01. The sequence goes on along the minus strand of JARRQT010000088.1, from coordinate 2,689 downwards.
GGACTTACCCAAAGAATACGAAGCCCAGCTTGAACTGGGCGCAGAAACAGACACGCTGGATATCACCGGAAAAGTGGTGGATACCCGACCGGTTCCATCACTCTCCCCTGCCGAGATTCAGGAAGTACTGGAAGATTTCAAAGGAAAAATCACCCAGCGGATCCCCGATTATTCCGCCGCCAAGGTGGGGGGCAGAAGATTGTACAAACTGGCGCGCGAAGGGAAAGAGGTGCCGGAACGGTACAAAGATGTTGAAATATATGATATCAAATTCTTCGAATATAGAGATAAGATAATCAGTTTCAGCGTTCTGTGCAGCCGCGGAACTTATGTCCGCACGCTGGGTTCTGATATTGCCCGAAAATTGGGCACGGTCGGGCACATTAAATCCCTGGTCCGGACCAAGATTGGGGAGTATACGCTGGAGAATTCACTGGATCTACTACAATTTGAACAACAATGGAAGCAGATGATTGCCAATGAAAATATTTCGCAGCATTGAGGAAGTCGATATCAGCCAGCCCACCGCGGTCACCGTTGGCACCTTTGACGGCGTTCATTTGGGTCACCAACAGATACTGAAGGAATTGGATAAATGCGCATCCGAATTCGGCTGTTTCAGGGTGCTGGTCACTTTCCACCCTCACCCCAGACTGGTTGTCAGTCAAAAAAACGGCAAACAGGTCCTTCTGCTGACCACGCTGGAAGAGAAGCTGGACATCCTTAAAAAATCAGGTCTCGATGCTGTATTGGTCATTCCTTTCACCAAAGAGTTTTCCCAAACAAGCTATCAGAATTTTGTAAAAGAAATTCTGGTGGACCGTCTGAAGGTGAAGAGCATGGTGGTGGGTCACGATCATGCCTTCGGGCGAAATCGGGAGGGACATCCCGCGCAGCTTAAAGCCATCGCAAAACAATACGGCTTTTCCGTAAAAGTGCTGGAACCGTATTATGTGGCGGGAGAAATCGTGAGCAGCACGCGAATCCGGAATGCGGTGCTGGCGGGAGATATGGACACCACCTCCCGGCTGCTGGGCCGGCCTTACTCGGTCCGCGGTATTGTAGAACACGGCAACCGCCGGGGCAAAGAACTTGGTTTTCCCACCGCCAACCTCGAAATTAATGATCAGAACAAATTAATCCCCAAGACGGGCGTCTATGCGATCGATGTGATTTTACGTAACCAACGCTATTCCGGGATGATGAATATCGGGCATCGCCCAACCTTTAATTTTGATCCCTTGACTTTAGAAGCTCATATATATGACGTCCGCCTCCCCGGCGACACCAAAGATACCCTGCTCCACTATTGGAACTGCTGGTGGGCCAAGCGGGCACTGGCAACGGGGCAATCGCCCTTCTACACCCGCTACCTGTATTATCCCCGGGGCCTGAGCCTGATCTCGCAGAACTTTGCCTGGGGCAACATCGTCGCCTGGCTGCTGCTGGAGCCCGTGGTCGGCGGGTTCGTCGCCTACAACCTATCCGTCCTCGCCAGCCTGGTCCTGTGTGGGTACGCGGCCTTTCTGCTGGCCAATGAACTGACGGGCGACTGGCGCGCCGCCCTCGTCGCCGGCCTGCTGTATCAATGCTGGCAAGTGGTGGAACGGGCTGCTGACGGGCGCGTTCTTTGCACTGGTCGGCTACACCCGCTGGCAGTTGCTGGTGCCGGCCTTTACCCTGGGCAGCATCTATGCGGTGTGCACGCTTCCCGGCCGGCGCGACACGTGGCGGCGTTGGGGAGCGGCCCTGTTGATCGCCAGCAGCGTTGCTATCGTGATCCTCGCGCCGCCGGCGCTGATGCTGGCGACCCAGCAGGACGTGGGATCGGCAGACCTACTGCGGGAGGGCGAGGAGGCGGAGATGCAGACCGACCTGCTGGCCTACCTGACACCCAGTCGCTCTCACACAGTCCTCAGCCCGCTCACGCGCCCCGCCTACGACCGCTACTATGCCGAGCGCTCCGAGCCGCGCCGCTTTGCCGCTTACATAGGCATGTGCCCCCTGATCCTGGCCATAACGGGCACTCTCAAAGCCCGCCGGTCTGGCATGCCCTGGCTGGTGATGGCCCTGGCGATGATTCTGCTCGCCCTGGGGCCGGTGCTGCGCGTCAACGGACAGATCTACCCCAGCGTGCCCATGCCCTATCGCCTGGCAGATCGGCTGTACGTGGGGCGTCTGCTGCGCATCCCCGGCCGCTTTAACATGTTCCTGGCGTCGCCGGTAGCGGTGCTAGCGGCCTACGGCGCCGCCGGCCTGCTGACGACTATGGAGCGCCGAGGCCAATGGCTGGTCCTGGCCGCGTCGGTGACGCTGGGAGGCATCGTCCTTTTTGAATACATCGCCGTGCCCGTGCCCACGATGCGGCCCAAGGCATCCGATTTTCTCCACGAGATGTCCAGCGAGCCCGAGGCGTACGCCGTGCTCAACCTGCCCATCGACCTGGCCGCCGCCAAGGCGTACATGTTCCAGCAGACGGTCCACCACCACCCCATCCTGCAGGGCAACGTATCGCGTCTCCCGCCGGGAGCCTCCGATTACGTGGACAACCATCCGTGGCTGAGATCGCTGCCGGAATTGGGCAAGATGCCGCCCGCGTCTGCCGACGTGAGCCGCCAGTTGGAAACCCTGGCGCAGGACGACGTGCGGTACGTCATACTACATAAAAAGTCGGTGCGCTTAGCGCATT
>JARRQT010000087.1:15393-21885 GCA_037381445.1 Calditrichia bacterium | reverse complement strand
CATGATTTCCCCCACCCCGGTCTCGGGATCCGGTTCATCAATTTTCACTTCGACATCCGGGATCACCTGTCCAACAGAGCCAAACCGGAGTTTGGGGAATGCCGCTGCCGCCACCAGCGGAGAGCATTCGCTAAGGCCGTACCCGATGCAGTAAGGAATGCCGGCTTCGATAAGAAAATTTTCCACCTCGTTGTTCAGACTGGCACCGCCTATTACAAAACTTTGCAGGCGGCCGCCAAAGGACTCCAACACTTTCTTGCCGATTTTCCGGTATAGTAACCTGCGTCCAATTGCGATGTGGGCGGCCAGGCGCACCGCACGATTGTTGGTGATAAGGGGCAGTACTTTTTTGTGATATACTTTCTCCAGAACCAGCGGCACGCCCACCACAATAGTCGGACGCACCTGCTGCATGGCATCCATCAGAACCTTGGGAGAAGGCTTACGGGTCAGGAAGTAGAGGGAGGCGCCGGCAGACAATCCGCCCACCAGAGTGGTGGTGCAGCCGTAGGCATGGGCCAGCGGCAAAAGGGTGAGAATCACGCTGTTTTCATTCACCCCGCCAAGGGCCCGGGGCGCCGCCAGCGCGTTTGTCACCAGATTTTTATGGGCCAGCATTACGCCCTTGGAATGCCCGGTGGTGCCGGAGGTATAAAGAATTTCCGCCAGATCGTCCTCACGAATATCATCGGGTGAGATGAGTGACCGATACCTTTCCTCCGTTTGTTCGGATTCGAAAAATTTATCCGGGAATTTCTGCAGGCGTTCCCAGAAATTATCCGTCTTCGGTGAATCCTTTTTTAAGATTGCGAACGAGTTCAATGAAAACACTTCCCGCATGCTTTCCAGGGCATTCAAATCCATATAATGGAACATTCTCTCATCCACGAATGCGGCGGCGGCTTCGGAGTGATGAATAATATGGTTAATGTCCGATTCCGGGAAGTCACTTAAAATGGGAATGGCAACCGCGCCCATGGTCGTTATGGCAAAGTATGCGGCCGCCCAGTTTGATGAATTCTCCCCCAGAATAATGATCTTATCTCCCCGGCGGATTCCCCTTTCGCCCAGAAAAATCTTTAGTACCGTAACCCGTTTCCCCAATTCCCCATAGGTAATAGGTTCTTCTCCCACGAATCCGATAGACCTGTTTCTCGCGTGATCTTCGACAATAGCAGAAAAATAGTGGCCCAGCGTCAGCTTTTTTAATTCCCTTTTCATGATACATTTCCTCATTTGGCTTAATGAACCGTCTATAGAACTAAACAATATAGAATTTTGTCCCCTGAATTTCAAAAGAATATTTTTCGATTCCCCTGTAATATCAATGCCGTGGTTCAAAGAAATATAAAAAGGCCTCCGGATTATTGGCTTGAACCGGTGACCGCCGCATTTTTTCCTAAATGTTAACTTGCTTGGCATTGGGGGAGTAAATATATTTTTAAGGTTTGAAAGAAGTGTTTAATAAGACAAGTCATACCCCGGAGGTTTTAATGCGTCCATCAACCCAGCGCATCTTTATTCTTTTAATATCCTTCATTTTTGTATGCGGGAATCTTTTCGCGCAGGAAAAAGAAGAGAAAAAAGCCGACGCCGATACCACCAAAGCGGAAACGGCCGCCAAAAAGAAAAAACCGAGCGAACCCAAATTCGAAGATGTCATCGAAGGATATGATAAAATTGAAGGACTATTCACTTTATATCAGAATGTGAAAGAGGGAAAGGTTTACATGGAGATCCGGCAGGAGCAGTTCGGACCCACCTACCTGTGCAACATCACCCGACAGTCCGGAGACGCCCAGCTTTTTGACAGCGGCGCCATGCTGGGTGAATTCCCCTTTTTCATCAAAATTGTCGGCAAGAAAGTCCAGTTTATACAAAAAAATGTGGCATTCCGCGCCAGTCCCGATGCCGCCCTGAATCGCGCCATTGAAAAGGATTTTTCCAATTCCATCTGGGCCAGCGCCAAAATTGTGAGCCAGCCCCATCCTGACATGGGAAGCATTCTGGTGGATGCCTCGGAAATTTTTCTCAGCGATTACACCAATGTGGGCTATTACTCCGGACAGGCCAAAATGTCCTACAGTTTCGATAAAGGAGACAGTTATTTTTCTGAGTTGAAATCATTTCCCATGAACACCGAGATAGAAGTCACGCTGCATTACAAATCCAGCAAGCCCCTGCCGGTATTTACCCTGCCGGATTCCCGCAGCATGCTGCATCGCTACCATTACAGCCTTTCGTCCCTGCCGGAAACGGATTATAAGCCCCGAATGGCGGATGACCGGATCGGCCATTTTGTGACCATGTACCAGGACTATTCCTCGGTTCTGGACGATTCACCTTACAAGCGCTATATCACCCGCTGGCAGTTGGAAAAATCCGAGCCCAAATACAAAGTTTCCAAAGCCCGGCAGCCCATCGTATTTTGGCTGGAAAACACTATTCCGGTGGAATACCGCGATGCGGTAAAGGAAGGAATATTGTTGTGGAACAAGGCTTTCGAGAAAATCGGGATCCAGGATGCCATTGAAGTGCGCCAGATGCCGGATGACGCGGATTGGGATCCGGCGGACGTTCGTTACAATACGATCCGGTGGATCATTCAGCCGGGCGGCGGTTATGCGGTGGGACCGTCACGGGCGAATCCCTTTACCGGCCAGATTTACGATGCCGACGTGCGGGTGAGCGCCGATTTTGTCCGCTTTTATTACCGGGAATTCGGCGAATTTGTCACGCCGCTCTCCTGGCAGAATATGTCATCCGATGAATTATGGCCCGGCGATCAGGCATCTCCTCAGATTCCCGATGAACTGCGGCCCTACCAGTGCACCTATGCGCAGGGACTGACAAATCAACTGGGATTTGGCTGGAGTTTTCTCACCGCACAGGGAATGATCGATGACAGCCCGGAGAATCTCAAAAAATACATTCACGATGGGATTGTCGCGCTGATTGTGCATGAAGTGGGGCACACGCTGGGATTAAGGCACAATTTCAAAGCCAGTTCCACGGTGCCGCTGAATGAATTATCAGATGACAAATTCACAGCGCAGGAAGGAATCTCCGGATCGGTGATGGATTACACCCCGGTGAATCTGGCCAAAAAGGGAAATTCCCGCGGCAGCTATTTCCAGACAACCCTTGGGCCCTATGATTACTGGGCCATTGAATATGCCTACAAGCCGCTGGATCCCGACTCCAAAGAAAGCGAGAAGGCCATGCTGGAAAAAATAGCCGAGAAGGTGGCGGACCCCAGGCTGCAATACGGCACAGACGAAGATGCGCTGGGCTACTCCACCCGCGGCATGGACCCCGACTGTAATATCTTTGACCTGGGGAGCGATCCCATTGAATATTATTCAGGGCGGACAGACATGGCGCAGGAGCTCTGGAAAACTATTCCCCAAAAATTCGATGTAAAAGGGGAAAAATATGAGAAGTACAGGCTGGTATTTAACCAGGGGCTGACCGAGTACGCGCTGGCGGCCGCCACGATCCCCAAGTATATCGGCGGAATACATATTTTCCGGGACCACATCGGCGATCCCGATGGGAGACCGCCGTTTGAGGTGGTTCCTGCCCAACAGCAGCGAAAGGCCCTCAAATTCCTGACAGACAAAATCTTCGCGGAGGACGCCTTCCATTTCTCGCCGGACCTGCTTAACAAACTGGCTGTCGACCGCATGCCGGACTTCGAGAACACCATCTGGAGAATGCTGCGAACGGATTATCCCATACACGGCATCGTGCAGGTTATTCAGGCATCCGCCATGCTGCGCCTGTTCGATCCGCTGGTGCTGCAGCGGGTTCAGGACAACGAGATCCGGTTTCCGGAAGGGGATGACGTTTTTACAATGGCGGAATTATTCGAATCGGTAAGAAAAGCGGTCTGGAAAGAAGTGGCGGAAGGAAGGAACGTGAACAGTTTCCGGCGCGAACTGCAGCGGATGCACCTTTACGTCCTCAATACGCTGGTGGTGAATTCCCCCAGCATCCTGCCCCATGACGCCATTACCCTGGCCCGGTCCGATCTCGTGCAGATACAGGATCAAATCGGGAAGGCGCTGGCTTCGGACAAACTGGATGTCTATACCCGGGCGCATTTGGAGGAGACGCAGGCCAAAATTGCCGCCACCCTGAAATACCAGATCCGGGGCTCGTATTAAAATCAGTTTTGATCTGTTTTAAGTTCCCCTTGACCTTCCTCGGTTGAGGGGATATTTTTTTACATGATGCGCTTTTTGCGGAACCGCTCCGGATTAATTTGTGATTAACAAATTGCGCTGCATTGATTTTGAAGAAGAAAAAGCTTCGGATATCGCCAGATACCAGACAAGGATTTGCTTGCCATTGAATATAAATGAACAAGCCAGGAAATGGAAATGCAGGACCTGCGGCTATATTTACGGGGGATTAAAGGCGCCGCAAATCTGCCCGGTATGCGGGGCAGAATCGGACAGGTTTGATCCGCTCGAAATCGATGCTCTTCTCCCGGATGGCTCCCGAATTCACCGTATCATTATCATCGGTAACGGGGCGGCCGGGATCGAGGCGGCCAAAACCATCCGGGAGAAAAACGGGGAAGTGGAAATATTGATTTTTACGGATGAACCCTATCATTTCTACTCCCGCATCCACCTCTCCACGTTTATCAGTGAAAGTTCACGGCCGGAAGATATTTTCATTTATCCCGCAGGGTGGTACAAGGAGCAAAGATTTCAGGTGTTTCTGGAAAATCCCGTTATTGAAATCTCCCCGGCACTCCACGAAGTTAAGGATTCAAAGGGTGTCACTCACCATTACGACAGATTAATCATTACGGCCGGTGCCCGTCCGTTTCTTCCCCCTATTCCCAGTGCTGATAAAAAGGGCGTGTTTGTCCTCAGAAATCTGAGGCAGGCACTTGAAATTCGCAATTTTGCAGGTTCCTGCAGAACAGCAGTTGTGATCGGCGGGGGCATACTGGGAATAGAGGCGGCTTCCAGCCTGCAGAAAATGGGACTAAAAGTGACAGTGCTGGAAATCGCTGATCATTTAATGCCGTTTCAACTGGATAAAACAGGCGCCGGGGTGCTGAAACATATTCTTGAAAAACGAGGTATCCGGTTCTCGTTCAATAGCAGCGCGGTTCATTTCCGGGGAAGCGATCGGTTAACCGGGATTGAAACACAGGACGGGGAAAATATTTCTGCCGATATGGCAATCATCTCCACCGGCATTGTCCCCAATGTAAAACTGGCAAAGGAAGCCGGGTTGAAGGTGAACCGGGGCATCATCATTGATCAACATCTGCGGGCAAACATTCCAGGCATATATGCGGCTGGCGATGTGGCGGAATTCAACGGAATGGTCTACGGGATTTGGCCAGGCGCGGTGGAGCAGGGCCTGGCGGCCGGGAAGAATGCTTTGGGAATCCCGACCATCTATGAGGGCACTTTGCCGCTGCACATTCTCAAAGTCGCCGGCGTGGATATGACAGCCCTCGGCAAAAAATATGGGGACACGGTCGGGGAAAAAGAAATTGTTCATGCCGACAAAGAGGCGGAAAGTTACATTAAAATCATACACGATGGAAAATATCTGAAGGGCGCCATCGTGATGGATGTTCCCGGACTGGGGTTCAGGCTGGAAAGACTCATGAAAAATAAGAGTGATATTTCCGATATATTACCGGATCTGGAGCAACAAAACTGGGCCGTACTGAGAAAAAGACGAAAATAGGATTCCCCTTTTTCAAGGAAGAATGGCGTGGATTCATCCCCGCCAACATGTCGGATTATTTGTGCTGATTATTTTCTCACCATAAATGCCTCTCCGATGCCTGGCTTTTTCACAAATCACGCTTGTGGAATGTGCCTTCGCGGGGCAGGTCCCTGCAAATGGATTATTGTTAACCCTGAAATCCTCCTCACAATGCATTAAAAATCCCTGATTATAATTCTTCCATTAAAGAAACCATTTATTCTTCCGAATATTATTATTGTATCTATGGAAGGAAACACGATGGAACAAGGAAAATTAGTTCTTCATCTTTTGAAAGAACGCATCAAACTCTTATCAGAATTGAAAAATCTTCTCATGCAGCAGCAAAAAGTGCTGGTCACGTCCGATACCGAACAGATCACCTATTTCGCTGAATTGCAGGTCAAATGCATGGAAAATATTCAGACGCTGGAAGAAGAGCTGAGAGGAATTATCTCAGAAGTAAAAGTCGCTCATAATTTAAAGTCCCATACTATAGACCAGGCGATTAGTATGATTCTGGATGAAACGGGCAACAATTTTTATTTTGCATACCGGGATCAGCTCCGCAAACTGGCTTCGGAAATCGAAGTTATCAAGAAAAACAACACCCTGCTGATCCATAACGCGCTGGGTCTGGTCCAGTCAACACTGAAACATTTACATGGCGGGCGCCTTCCGGATGCGGTGTATCATCCGGGTAAAAAGCAGGCAATGGGACACCTTTTGCTCAACAAAACTTTATAG
>JARRQT010000087.1:0-15380 GCA_037381445.1 Calditrichia bacterium | reverse complement strand
CCAGCCGGCTGGGCATGGATATCACCAGCCATAATATAGCCAATGTGAACACCCCTGGTTTTTCGCGGCAGCGGGTAGAAAACAAGGCAGCTTATCCCATGCAGCTTCCCCAGGGGCAGCTGGGCCTGGGTGTAAGAAGCGAGCAGATTGTCCGGGTCCGGGACGGCCTTTTGGATGCCCAGTACCGCCAGACCTCATTTTCCCTGGGAAATGCGACGGTCAAAGAGAATCTTTACACCCAGCTCGAATCGATTATGCAGGAACCCGATGAAACCGGAATCGGAAATCTGATGACCGATTTCTTTTCTGAATTCAGTAACCTGGCTGCCGATCCGGAAAACACGGCTATCCGCAGCACGCTGCGCCAGAAGGCCATCAGTCTGGTGGATGCTTTTCACCGGAAAGATGAACAACTGGCTTCGATGCAGGAATCCATTCGTAACGATACCCTCTCAGCCGTAGACCAGGTAAATCAGCTCACAGGGCAAATCGCGGACCTCAACCGGCAGATTACCACTGCAGAAATCAGCACCGGCAAAGCTAACGACCTGCGCGACCAGAGAGACCTGCTGCTGGATAAGCTTTCTGAATATGTCAAAATCACCTATACGGAAGACCAACGCGGGCAACTCACAGTGAATACCGAGGGGATGAATCTGGTGTCCGGCGTGGAGGCCAAAGCCATCTCTGCCAAGACCATTAATGACGGCGTTCAGATCCGGCTGCAGCTCATGGATTCTAACGGAAAAACTGCTGATGTTCAGTATGGCCGGCTCGGGGGCATGTTGGAAATGTACAACAAGACCATTCCCGGCATGCTTGATAAACTGGATACGCTGTCCTCCAATCTTGTTACCGAAGTGAACCGGCTCCACTCAGCAGGACAGAGACTGCCAGTAGGCGATCCGCCCACACCCAGCGCCGGCATTGATTTCTTCACCGGCACGGATGCCGGAACCATCAATATTTCCCGGGAGATCATGGACGATGTTTCCAATATTGCCAGCTCGGTAGATGGTACTCCCGGGAATGGTGAAGTTGCGATTGCCATCTCCAATATCCGGAATCAAAAAATGTTTAACGGCGGCAGCCAGACCCTGGACGATTTTTATACCGGCGCCATCAACAGTCTGGGAATCGAAATTCAGAAATCACAGAATACCCGGCAAAGCCAGGAATTGTTGCAGCAGCAGATTTCCAACCAGCGCGATGCAGCCTCAGGAGTATCGCTGGATGAAGAAATGACAAACCTTATAAAATACCAGCGCTCTTTTGAAGCGGCCGCCAAAGTGGTGGGTGCAGTGGATGAAATGATGCAGACCATCATCAACATGGTCTGATATTTTTAAAAAGATATTACTGATGAATATTGCAGTTAATGAAAACTAAATCAGCAGGGATGCCGTCATGAGAATCACTCAGAATTACAGTGTGCAGAATCTCCTGAGCAGAATAAACAATTCCCGGGAACGTATTTATACACTGCAGCGGAATCTGGCGACCGGGAAACGGATAAACCAGATCTCCGATGATCCAGAGAATATTGAGAAGGTCATGAAATTTAACAAATCCCTGAAAATGATGGCGCAGTTTCAGGACAATCTGAAGAATGCTGTCGATTTTATGAGCATTACCGCCCAGGCGCTGAACGATGCAACCGATGTCCTGGCCCATGTCAAGGAATTAACTGTTCAGGGTTCCGACAGTTTGAGTCCTGATGAATGGAATGCCTTCGCGGAACAAATCGATCAGATGCTCAAACAAATGGTTGATATTTCCAATACCACCTTTAAGGGGCGATATGTTTTTGGCGGCACCAACACCACGCAATCGCCCTTTGTCCTATCCCCTGACGGAACCGTGGTCAGCCAGAATGCCGATGGCACCAGCGGATCACTGAAGGTGGAAATCGGCGAGAATAAAATTGAAAAATATAACATTACGGGAGAAGACACCTTTGCCGGCAGTACGGATATATTTCAGACCTTAATTGACCTGCGCGATGCATTTCGCGCACAGGATGGGGACGCGGTGCGCGGTTTACTGGCCGCTGTGGACAGTTCTCAAAATCAAATTCTGGAACAGAGTGCCAATTTGGGGGCAAAAATTAACCGCTTCGATATGTTTGCCCGGCAATATGAAACGCAGGATCTGAAGTTGAAGCAGATTCTTTCTGATATTCAGGATACTGACGCGGCCAAGGCAATCACGGATTTGCAAACGGAGGAGACCGGATTGCAGACAGCGCTTCAGGTTCTGGCCAAGACACTGAACATTTCGCTGGTCGATTACATGCAGTAGGTGTCGAAATTTATTCCGCTCCTGTCGAAAAAGTGAATAAAAAAGTCGGGACGGGAGTTTGCCAGGACGTGATAATTGTATTATAAATAAACGGTTGAATTACAGGCGTGAATGTATTCGCCTTCTGGCATTTGAATTGCAAAACTTCAGTTTGAACAGAAACGGAGAATGATTGAATGAAAGTAGTAACCCGGCAATTTGGCGAATTAGAGGTTTCGGAAGAAAACATCATACATTTCCCGCAGGGAATTATTGGATTTGAGGATTATAAAAAATTCATCATTATTAATGATGAAGATTCCGAACCTTTTCGCTGGCTGATTTCGCTGGACAAAGAAGAATTTGGATTTCCGGTGCTGAATCCGCTTTTGGTGAAAAAGGAGTATCTTGAGCATTTTCCCCCGAAATTAAGCAAAGAACTGAACTCGAAGGAAACGCTGGCCGATTTATTCTGTGTGGTTACTTTGAAAGGCGAAGATGGGAAAATGACTGTTAACCTGAAAGGGCCTATCATTATTGATTATTCGGTAAAGGAAGGGAAACAAGTCATCCTGACACCTGAGGAATTACCGGTCTCTTATGCAATAAACTAGCAGGATGCGAACATTCAAACCATGGAAGGTGTAATATGTTGGTACTAACAAGGAAGTTAGGCGAAAACATTGTAATCGGAGATAACATCTCCATTAAAGTAATTAATATCGATAACAACAAAGTTCAACTGGGAATTCAGGCTCCGGCCTCCCTCACAATTTACCGGCTGGAATTAATTGATCGGGTGCGCGAGCAGAATCAATCTGCGGTTGTGTTTCATAGAACCGACCTGATCCAGGCCGCCAGACATCTGAAAAATTTACTGAACGTGAGATTCTAAACTGAAATCCGGAGAGGCAAAATTGAACAGGCATCATCTTAAACCTGAGGTTGATATTCTCATGGGGAAATTGAAAAAGCTGTCTTCACAAGACAGGATGGTACTGGGTCTGTATTTCTATGAAAGATTAACAGTAGATGAAATTTCCGGGCTATTAGGATGGAGCGGAGCTGAAATCGAAAAAATGCTCAAGAAGATCTTCCCTGAAAAAAATCCGTCATCCATCTCCTTATGTATGATTGTTAAAAACGAGGCACACTTTCTGGCGGATTGTCTAAAAAGCGTCCAGGAACTGGTGGATGAAATCATCATTGTTGACACCGGAAGTGAAGATAAAACCGTGGATATTGCCCTGGACTATGCTGCAAAAGTTTTTCATTATGATTGGAAGAAAGATTTCGCTGCTGCCCGCAATTTCGCCCTGAGCAAGACAACCTGCCCCTGGATTCTCTATCTGGACGCCGATGAAAGACTGCACAAGCCGTATCATAACACCGTTCTGAAAGCGGTCCGTTCGGGTGATGCCGATGTATATCAGTTGAAGGTCCGGAGTAACGAATCGGGCGTTCTCGGTAAGGACTACCACGATATGCCCTATCCCAGATTATTCAGGAAACTCGACGGCGTGCAATTCGAGGGAAAAGTGCATGAACAGATTGCGCCCTCCCTGGTGCGGGCCGGGGCACGTTTTAAAAACTTGGATGTCATTATTCAACATCTCGGGTATGCCCAGGATGCTGATATCATCCGGAAAAAAATTGAGCGGAATTTGGACCTTCTTCGCGAGGAGCTAAAAAACAATCCCAATAATGCCTATGCCCATTTTCAACTTGGCAGAACATATATATTAATGAAGGAGCAGGCACGCGGCATCGATCATCTGAAAAAGGCCATTGAATTCAATATATTGCCGGTGAATATTGTATCAAGCGCTCTATTGATCATTGCCGAAGAATTATATAAAGCCTGTGACTATGAACAGGCGCTTCACTATGTCTCGGATTCTCTTAAAATTGCCCCCAGCCAGCGAGCCGGCTATTTCCTGGCTTCGGAATGCCATGCCAAAACGGGCAACTGGCAGGAAGCCATCTACCATCTGGAAATGCTTTGGAAAAATGCAGATATCCCTTTTTCAGAACTGAGCAGTGATAAAGACTTTTCAGCGCAAACCATCGAAGTCCGGCTGACACTGTACCATTATGCCTTAAAGGATTTTGCCAGCGCTCTTGAACATGGGATTATTTATTTCAAAACGGCGGACAAGTTTTCATCATCATTATTGGAAAAATGGATTTTCAGCATACAGAATATTGATTGGCCCGCTGATCGGATATCTGATATGCTGAGTTTCTTCGCAGACAAAATGGATCATTTCGACCATCCCACTTCAGCCATAAAAATGCTAGGGGGCCTGGCAACCAAATTGAATGACCGGGCATTGGCCGGCAGATTTTTGGATTGGGGAGTGAATAATCGGTATGCAGATGAGATCATTTTAGATAGCCTGGGTACTCTGGCGCTGGAAGAAAGCAATTTATCGGCAGCGGTGGATCTATTCCTGAAAGCGCTGGAAAAGAACAGGCATATCTGGGATACCCATTATAAACTCGCCGCGGTATACATCAAATCCCGGGAGTTTCAAAAGGCCATTGAAGTATTGCATAAAGCATTGGGCCTTTTTCCGGAACATTCAGCCCGGATCAGAAAGCTGCTCGGCGGACTTTATGCCAAAACAGGACAGCTGGAAAAGCTTATTGAATATTGCAGCACGGTATCATAAAAATTTTCCTAAAGTCCATATAAAAAGTACCGATAGTATAAATTAGAAATGTTTCACTGGTCTATGACATAGGAAGTTACGGCTGGCAGTCGCTGTTCTTCCCAAATTACTCAGACTGTCATGATGAGAAGGGATTCTCAAAAACCACAAAACAAGGAGGTTGTTATGGCTTTTTATTCTGGATCCCGCATTAACACCAATGTTGGCGCGTTAAATGCGTTCAACGCCCTCAACAGTATTAATTCCAAAATGGGTACCATTCAGATGAGACTGGCATCCGGCAAACGCATCAACAGCGTTGCCGATGACGCCGCCGGCTATACGCTGGGGAAAAAACTGGAAGCGCGTTCGCGCAGTTTGACCCAAGCGTTAAACAATGCCGGTGAGATGAAGAATGTGTTATCCGTGGCGGAAGGCGGATTGTCCAATGTCAATGAAATTCTGGTCGGCATCAAGGAGAAGATCATACAGGCCGGTAACGGTTCTTATGGTACCGCCGAACGGGATGCTCTTGCCCAGGAAATCAACGACATGCTGGATGAAATCGGATCGATTGAAACTGAAACCCAGTTTAACGGTACGCAATTGCTGGGCTCGACCGGACTAAGTTCTTCAAGGTCCTGGACTGTTGGTCTCACTGATGACGGAACAGCTTCAACACTTTCTGTGGATCTTACCGGTACCGCCCTCGATTCTGCAAGTCTGGGTTTGAGCGGTATTGATTCCGCAACAATCTCGACCAATAACGCAGCACTGCTGGGTAGCGTTGATTCTGCAATATCGAGCGTAAGTTCCGAATTGCAGAAGATTGGTGCGGCAGTTTCGCGTCTGGATTTCAAAGAGCAGAACCTGTCGATTACCATCACCAACACGGATGCAGCAAAAAGTCGTATTATGGACGCCGATATCGCCAAAGAACAATTGGAGTTGACCAAGCTTCAAATTCTGCAGCAGACATCGACTGTCCAATTGGCTCAGGCTAACGCAGCCCCCCAAGGCGTCCTGAGCTTGTTCCGGTAGCACCAAAAGCCACTGAAAGAGGCCGCCCTTTGAGGTGGCCTCTTTTTTTATAGGGACGTCATCCTCTCGAATCCTCTTCTGTGGCTTTCGCTCAACAGGCAGGAATTCTCAGACAAGGATTTGGAAAAAACTAAAGTTCCCAAATTACCAGACGATTATTATAGTAGGCAACTAAATCAGGCATGGATGCCTGAAATGATTAAATAAACATACAAGGAGGTAAAGTTATGGCTTTTTACAGTGGCTCTCGGATTAACACCAATGTTGGCGCGCTCAATGCGTTTAACGCCTTGAACACGATCAACAGCAAAATCGGAACGCATCAGTTACGGTTGTCTACGGGGAAAAGAATTAATTCAGTGGCGGACGATCCGGCCGGTTACACACTGGCCACAAAGCTCAACGCCCGCTCTCGTTCGCTTGGCCAGGCATTGAACAATGTCGGTGAAGCCAAGAATGTGCTTTCAGTGGCGGAAGGTGGTTTGCACAACATCAACGAAATTCTGGTGGGAATTAAGGAAAAGCTCATTCAGGCCGGTAACGGTTCCTATGGCACATCGGAAAGAGATGCGCTGGCGAACGAAATCACTGATATGCTGGAAGAAATTGAGGCAATCGGCGGGGAAACACAATTCAACGGAACGCAGCTGCTGGGAAGTGACGGATTGAATAATGTGAGCTGGACGGTTGGATTAACCGATGATGCAACCGCATCTACCATCACAGTCAGCCTGAACAACACACATCTCACTTCCGATGCGCTGGGTCTGAACGGAATTGATTCCGCTTCTCTGGCGGACGCCACCAGCATGGCCAATTTCCTGAGCAGCGTGAATACTGCGATTACCAGTGTGAGTTCCGAATTGCAGGACATTGGTGCTAAAATGCAACGGTTGGATTACAAGGAAGCCAATTTACAGGTTGCCATTACTAACACGGACGCTGCTTCCAGCCGCATTGTGGATGCCGACATTGCCAAGGAGCAACTGGAACTAACCAAACTCCAGATACTCCAGCAAACGTCCACCACGCAGCTAGCGCAGGCAAATGCAGCACCGAATAACTTGTTACAGTTATTCAGATAACCGGGAAAAGAAGTCCTCTTTAACGGAGAGGACTTCTTCCCTGTTGATTTTAACGGGTCATTTACACGATAATATTCAAATCGAAAGGGAGTTCGATTCATATGAATACAGCATTGGCATACCGCAAACCCTACATGAAAAATAAAGTTATTTCAACTTACCAGCAAAATGAGATTCTGAATCTGAATCCAACCGAGCTCATTTTGAGGCTATATGATCTGGCCCTGGTTTCAATAAAGAAAAATGATATTTCAAAAGCCAATAAAGTCATTACAGAATTAATATCCGCATTGAACTTCGATTACCAGGAAATTTCCTTAGGACTTTTCAGACTATATCGTTATTGCCAGGATTGTCTCTATAAAAATAAATTTGATGAGTCTATCCAGATTTTGGAGGAATTACGCAATACCTGGGCAAAAGCGTTTAACCTTTCATAAATATTAAACGGAGAAAGAACCGATGATCTCGGGAGTAGGTTCAGGAAGTATCGAAAGTTTGCTGCAAAGTTATCGTACGCTTGAGGAACAACCCATCAGGCAGCTCGAAACTCAGAGGAGCGGCATTAACAATCGCATATCTATTTTCAACGACCTGAAGAAAAAGCTTGATGCGCTTCAGTCCGCGATGAAAAAATTGTCGGGCAGCGGAACGACATCTATTTTTGGGAATAAAATATCGACCGTGAGCGACGAGTCCTATATGACAGTTACCACCACCTCGACAGCAACCCCTACTTCACACACAGTATTCATTTCCCAACTGGCAAAAGCAGACAAAATTATCAGTAACCAATTCAGTCTGGCCGGAACAGATCTCGCCACTAGTCTTGGCGCAGGAACACATTCTTTCGAAATCTCAGTTAACGGAACCCCGCAGCAGGTTTCTATTGATATCACTGGGGAGGAAGATAACGAAACGATTATTAACCGGGTCGTTTCTGCCGTCAATGATACCGCCGATATTGGTATCAGAGCCTCAGTTGTCAATGATACGGATTCTACTGCCCGCCTGGTATTTACTTCCAAAGAAACCGGAGCGGATTTTGAAATGAATCTGACCGATATTACGGGCACCTTTCTTGCGAATCTTGGAATGAATGACAGTACTGCCATGAGCGGGAATTCCGGCGGCTATGTTTATGACTCTTCCGAATTGAACGCCCGGATTACAGTGGATGGCATTAGCATCGAACGAAATTCAAACACCATTGAAAATGCCATTGGCGGACTCACCCTCACACTTCAGAAACCGCATGCGGCGGGAGAATCACCCGCCACGCTCAATGTGGACAATGATGTGGAAAGCATCCAAAAAAATATCGAAGATTTTGTGACTGCCTATAATGATGTCATGAGTTTCATTCAAACCAATACTCAGATCAACACCACCACCTATGAGCGTTCAGCATTAAGCGGCGATTTTGCCGTCAGTAATCTGAAGCTGCAGATGCGCACACTTCTCACTCAACCGGTTACCGGCCTGGCGGACGGCAGCTTAACGATGCTGGCTCAGATTGGCATTACCACAGACAGATACGGGAAATTAAGTATTTCCGATTCCGGCAAACTGGAAGAAAACCTTAAGGGAAATCTCGATCAGGTTTCGGCAATTTTCAATTCCGCCGACGGTATGGCCACTCGTTTTGTGGATTTTCTGGATTCATATACCAGCGCGGATGGCATCATTGAAAAGCGAAAAAGTGTATACCAGGGTAACATCAACATGATAAATACCCGAATCAGCAGACTGGAGGATCTTGTTGACCGGAAAATTGAAAGCTACCGGCAGCAATTTTCTCAATTGCAGGCTGCTTACAATATGTATTCATCTCAGTATGCATCGCTGGGAAGCCTAATGCAGGGAGGATTTGTATCCTATTAATTTAAGGAGAATAAACATGGAAGTTTATTCAGTGAAAGACAAACACAATCCGGCGGGATGGTCTATCTCTTCGCATTCCGTCAAGCCTCCTGAACAAGAGCAGCAACAGACAATGACCCATGAAGCCAAAGCGAATAAACCGGTGAATATTGAGGAAGAGATAATAAAGGTCGACTATCCCAAAATGTTTGAAATTGCCAGGGAAGTGGGAAATAAGCTGAAGAGTGCAGGTGTTAATATTCAGTTTGAGGTGAACGAATCGTCAAACAGGATCGTCATTAAGGTCCTGGATCCGGTTTCAGGGGAAGTTATTCGCAAAATTCCTCCTGAAGCTTTTCTGAAATCTGTCGAAAATATTAATGAGATGAAGAAGTCGTTCCAAATGCAGGGTATTGAAATAGATGTGCGATACTGAGACGTGAATATGACAAAAGAGATTGAAGACCGGATTAATGAAGCCTTTGAAATTCTCGAAGAGATTGAACTGCTTTCCGAAAAAGGAATTCCATTACTGGAACAGGATGACCTCAGCGGATATAACGAAATCCTGCAAAAGCGCGAGGAGAAAATAGCAGCCCTGGCAGATTTGAAAAATCATTTGTCAGATTTGGAAAATGCAGGGCTTTCCGGCGAAGAGCAGAACCTGATAAACGGCAAATTTCAGAAGAAAATGGAAAATCTGGCTAAAGTTGATAAAAAAACGTTCGATATTATGAAATATAAGAAGTTAGTACTGAAGGAAAAAATGGGTCAGGCAAATCAGGGAAAGAGTTTTTTGAAGAATTACAAAAAACAGGTGAATAGTCAAGAAACATTCTACAAAACGATATAAACAGGGATGGTGACTCCAATGAAAGTTAATGAAATAAGTAAGTTAAATTTCATCACCAATGTGAAGAAGGCCAATAACGTAAAATCGGTGGAAAAAGAAAAAGATGCCGATAAAGTTGAGCTTTCCAAGGAGGCGAAAGCATTGTCCAAATCCAGTTCCAACCTGACGCCCGAACGAATCGAAGAAATTACCAAACGGATCGAGGAAAAATTTTACGACAAAGATGAAGTCCTGAGTGTAGTTGCCGACCGCATCACGCAATCTCCCAACTTCCGGGGGATTTTTCAGGGCGGTAAACTCGATAAAAATATTTAGCGCAATACACCCTTTTCAAAGAGGAGTGATTTTTCACTCCTCTTTGTGCGCAAAAGGCCTCCAAACCCCTATTTTAGCCCCAAAAACCTTAAATTATTAGTTTTTTCCCCTTGACATTTTCCGCTTATTTTAACAAATTAACGCAGCTATTATATTTAACTTTATCTTTATATTTATCTTAAGAAGGAGGCCGATATGAATCGTAAAGAATTAGTTGATGCTCTGTCCACGAAGATCGGAAAAAGCAGAAAAGACTCCAACGCATTCCTAGATGCTTTTCTGGAAACAGTAACAGACGAACTGAAAAAGGATGGCTCTGTTAATTTAGTTGGTTTTGGATCATTTAAAGTTATCCAGCGTCCCGCACGCGAAGCTCGCAATCCCCGTACCGGTGAAAAGATCAACATCCCGGCACGCAAAGCTCCGGTTTTCAGGCCAGGCAAAGGTTTGAAAGATATGTTCTAAGCAATACCCAATTTCTTGTTTTTTTGGGCTGGCCGGAGCTATCGGCCAGCTTTTTTTATTCCCCGCCGCGCAGGGCTTTAAAATACTCTCTCCGCATTTTGGCAATATTGGCTATCGAAATCCCTTTGGGGCACACTGCCTCGCATTCCGCCTGATTCGAGCAGTTCCCGAATCCCTCTTCATCCATTTGCTCCATCAGCCGTATCAGACGCCGCTTTCTTTCCGGCTGGCCCTGGGGAAGACGGGCAAGGTGAGATATTTTTGCAGAGACAAATAACGAGGCCGAGGCATTGGGACAAGCTGCCACGCAGGCGCCGCAACCAATGCACTCTGCCGAATCCATGGCCTGATCCGCCACTTCCCTGGCCACAGGCAGAAGATTAGCATCGGGAGCGCTTCCGGTGTTTACCGAAATATACCCGCCTTTTTTGAGGATATGATCAAAAGCGCTGCGGTCTACTACCAAATCTTTTATTACCGGGAATGCCTTTGCCCGAAACGGCTCAATGGTGATGGTATCACCATCCCTAAAATGCCGCATATGCAGCTGGCAGGACGCGGTCCGGTGCTGCCCGCCATGGGGGATCCCATTGATAACCGATCCGCAATTGCCGCATATTCCCTCCCTGCAGTCACTTTCGAACTCTACCGGATTTTCGCCTTTCTTCATAAGTTCTTCGTTTAATACATCCAGCATTTCCAGAAATGACATATCCGGTGAAACATTGTCCAGGGTATAGTCAACGAGTTTGCCCGGTTTATCGGGTCCCGCCTGACGCCAGATTCGCAGTTTCAGATTCATGTTATTATTCGCCATCATCATCTCCTTACTTGTAACTCCGTTGACTGGGCTCCACATATTCAAATTTCAGCGGCTCTTTGTGAAGAATGGGGATTTTATCCTTCCCCGCATATTCCCAGGCTGCGACATAACTAAAATTCGAATCATCGCGCTGGGCTTCTCCGTCAGGAGTCTCATGCTCCTCCCGAAAATGGGCGCCGCAGGACTCATCACGATTCAGCGCATCCAGGGCGATGAGCTCGCCCAATTCCAGAAAGTCCGCTGTCCGTCCGGCATATTCAAGGTATTTATTCCAGTCATCCGCTTCCCCTGGCACCAAAATATTCTTGCGGAAATCTTCTTTCAACTCCGGGATCTTCTCCAGCACATGCCTGAGGCTATTTTCGGAACGGGACATTCCGGCATTATCCCACAAAAGATGCCCCAGTTCCCGATGGAATTCCATCACGGTTTTCTTGCCTTTCACCGAGAGCAGCCGCCGGGTTGTTTCCTTCACTTCCTTCTCGGATTCCTTAAAGGCATCATGATCTTCACTCACCTTTTCCGGTTTTTCCCTGGCAATATAATCTCCCACGGTGTAGGGTATCACGAAATAGCCGTCTGCCAACCCCTGCATCAGGGCGCTGGCTCCCAAACGGTTCGCGCCGTGATCCGAGAAATTGGCTTCACCAAGCACAAACAACCCCGGTATATTGCTCATCAAATTATAATCTACCCACAGACCTCCCATGGTGTAGTGCAGGGCAGGATATATTCGCATGGGAACCTTATAGGGATTTTCGCCGGTTATGCGTTCATACATCTCGAAAAGATTGCCGTATTTCTCCTCAATGTACTCGACCCCGTTATCGCGGATGGCGTCCGAAAAATCCAGATAAACCGCGCGTCCCGTTTCGCCGACACCCCTTCCCTCATCACATACCGCTTTGGCGGCGCGGGAAGCCACATCACGGGGAACCAGGTTACCGAAGGTGGGATATCTCCGTTCCAGGTAATAATCCCGCTCATCTTCAGAGATTTCTGTAGGGCGGCGGTCATCGCCCTTTTCTTTGGGTACCCAGACCCGGCCGTCATTTCTCAGGCTTTCGCTCATCAAAGTCAGTTTCGATTGATAATCCCCCGATACCGGAATACAGGTGGGGTGGATTTGAGTATAGCAGGGATTCGCAAAATAGGCGCCCCGCTTATAGCAGCGCCATGCCGCGGTGGCATTGGAATTTTTTGCATTGGTGGAAAGATAATAGGCATTGGAATATCCGCCCGTGGCCAGGATTACCGCCTCGCCGGCATGGGACTCTATCTCGCCGGTTACCAGATTACGTGTGACGATGCCGCGGGCCTTCCCGTCAATGACGACCAGGTCGAGCATTTCACGTCGTGGAAATATCCTGATCTTACCGGAATCAATCTGCCGCAATAATGCCCCATATGCCCCTAGCAGCAACTGCTGGCCGGTCTGCCCGCGGGCGTAAAAAGTCCGGGAAACCAGGGCGCCGCCAAATGAACGGTTCGCCAGAAGTCCCCCATATTCCCTGGCAAAGGGCACACCCTGCGCCACCGCCTGATCTATGATTTCGGTACTCAACTCTGCCAGACGGTAGACATTTGATTCCCGGGACCGGAAATCACCGCCTTTCACAGTATCATAGAACAGCCGCCACACGCTGTCACCGTCATTGGTATAATTCTTAGCGGCATTTATCCCGCCCTGAGCGGCAATACTGTGGGCCCGTCGCGGCGAATCCTGAATACAAAAACTCTTGATATTATAGCCAAGCTCTCCCAGGGATGCTGCCGCCGAAGCGCCGGCAAGACCAGTGCCCACCACAATGATGGTATGCTTTTTCTTATTCGCCGGGGCGACCAGTGACAATTCATTCTTCCATTTTTCCCAGCGTTTTTCAATCGGGCCTTCCGGAACCCGGCCGTTCAGGGGATCGCCTTCGGGAATTTTTCCATTGAATATCATTATAATTTCTCCTCGATTAGCTTAGCAGCCCGGCATCTCAAGAACCGGCAGCATCACATCTGTTTTCATTTTTATTTCAATCGGATATCGATCAAATCACAGAACAAAGTATACCCATAACGGAATGAGCAGGAAACCGATTCCCAAAAAGAAGGCGAAAAATGTTCCTACCCAGAAGAGGATGGGTGTCCAGCGCTGGTTGTTGGCCCCCAGGGATTGAAAAGCGCTCCAAAATGCATGACGCACATGGAACCCCAGAAAAATCATCGAAAACACATACCAGATCACAAACCATTTGTTTTTGAATACTTCGATAACCAGACGATAGAGGTCTCTCACCTTTTGGCCGTCGAGGGTCGTGACGTAACCCTGTGCAATGCCGGGACCATATTTGAAGGTGATAACGTGCAGCACCACAAACACCAGGACCACTACGCCTGTATAAATCATTGTTCGGGAAGAGATGGTTTCCCTGCTTGGCCCACCCGCACTTTTGGCCATTTTGTAACCGTATGGCCGGGACTGGCTGTTTTTCAGGGTAATAATTGCGGCCAGTATAAAATGGAAAAAGAAGGCAACAAATAAGACTATTTCTACAAGATAGAGAAGGTAACCCAAACTAACCAGCGCATGGGAATAAGCGTTAAATAGATGCCCGCTCCCTAAAATGATGATGAGATTTCCCAGCAGATGAAATATCAGAAAGAAAAAGAACGTTAGACCCGCGATCGCAATGACAACCTTTCTTCCAATACTGCTGAACAAGAGTGATTTCAACGGAGTGTATGACATGATCTCTTACCTTTTTAATATTCAGTAAAACAGGCGGAATTAAATGCTCGAAAATTTTCCTTAAAACCAGTGTCCAAAGCTTCCTGCTTTTTTGATGCTGCCGGCGCAGGGGGATGAATATGTTGATTTATGTTGAAGTTTGCAACGATAAATTTATTTATGATGAAGTATCATAAAAAATGTTTTCGACATCATAAAAGCTGGCAAATCGATTACATGATATTAACAATTTATTTTTAATGAGGTTCCTTCAGGGAGGGTGCTGTCCGGTGAAATTCCGGAAGGATACAGCAGCCGGACAAGGCAAAGCCGGTTTTTCCGGACGTGCCGGTATTCGCGCATTAATCCAATTCGCGGGTTTAGGAATAAGGCTGAATATTTTTGATATGATAGGACTGTCGAAATCTTATATGCCAAATGTACGGCCGGTTTTAATTTGCCGGTCGATATATTTAATGTCCTCGGCCTATTTCTTGAAGATGTCTTTCAGCCTGTTCTTGGTTTCTTCTTCCAGCTTCTTTTGCAGATCCTTTTTTGTCTGTTCAATACGGCTTTCGATTTCCTTGCGTTTTTTCTCCAATTCAGCTTGCTGCTTCTGGATCTGCTCCTGCACCTGCTGGAGCCGATTTTCCAGCTCCTGCCGCTGGGCGGCAATCAATTTATCGGTTTCACTGCGGTACCGCTCCACCTGTTGCTGCACCCGCTGCTGCAACTGGTCCCGGGCCTTAACAACTTCGCCGGAAACGATATCTTTCATTTTGCCGGCGATCAGGTTGTCCAGATTGCTGTTGATGGAAAAACCAAATTTTCCGTCAACCTGACGTGCGACCGCTGTGAAATCAATTGTCTGAATGGCCGAAACGATGGAGCGGCTGATCTCCAGCAACCGCTGGTTCATATTAGCCGGCTTCTCAGAAAAATCAAATTTCAGACTGCTTGCCTCGAACTTGATATTCGTGGCAAAATCATTTCCATCAAATTGCATGACGGCGTCGGTCTGTCCGCTGCCGTGATTGATTTTATAGGGAAGCAGGGCGAAATCAGTCAACTTCACATTTGACAGCGGCATGCGGCTGAGATTTAATTCGATTTTCTCCCGGGGCTTTTCTTCCAGATAATCCAGAACACCCGACAGCCTGACTGATGCCTGATCTCTTCGCGTGCCATTGATATCGATGGTAGTCGGCTGACCGATAACTTTTTGCTGCGAAACAATATTCTTCACTGTCCCGGATATTTTCATATCGTTCCAGACCTCGCC
>JARRQT010000086.1:0-14130 GCA_037381445.1 Calditrichia bacterium | reverse complement strand
AAAGTGATCACTTCCACACCGGCTTCAATATATTCCCGGGCCACCGGTTCATGGGGATAGCCCCACTGCTGAAGGTCCTCAATCACCCCGCTTCCCATGTCATAAATCAGCGGCAGATGGCGGCGGTGCGCCAGTTGCACCAGCTCTTCGATGGTAACACTTTTTGTAAATCCCTGCACCCGGTAATTACTGGTGTGCACCTTGAGGATGGCGGCAGTCCGCTGAGTGATAGCATTTTCATAGTCACTGAGATGGGTCCGGTTGGTGGTCCCGATTTCTACCATTTTCGCAGCGCCCGCTTTCATGACTTCCGGCATGCGGAATGAGCCGCCGATCTCAACCAATTCACCCCGGGAGACCGGCACCTCTTTGCGAGCGCAGAGGCTGTTCAGCGCGAGCAGAATGGCCGCCGCGTTATTGTTGGTCACCACGGCCGCTTCGGCGCCGGTGATGAGGCAGAGCTGCTCTTCCACAATGGAAAGCCGGTTTCCCCGCCTGCCGGTTTCCAGATCAATCTCCAAGTTGCTGTAATTTTCAATGATTTCCTGCAGGTGGGTTTTGGCGATATCCGGCAGCGGGGCCCTTCCCAGGTTGGTATGCAGAATAATACCGGTGCCATTGATGACCCGCTTCATTTTAAATCCTCCCAGCTGGGCCAGTCTCTGCCTGATTTCCTGCAGAATTTTCCGCTTCAATTCCTTCCTCTCCAGAGTCCCGCGGACTTTGCCGCTCAGAATAAGTTGGCGCCAGCCCTCCACGGTACGCTGCACAATCACTTTCAGATACTTGATATCAACGGATGCGGCCGCCAGCGACGAATCGCTGAGCAGCTCCTGTACGGAAGGAATTTCTCTTAAAAGGATATCGCTGTTATGGTTGCTTTTTGGAGGATTCATCTTCAATTAAAGCGACTTTTTCGACCCGAACCCTGAGTATCCGGTTTCTGTTTATTTTTTCCACGGTGAACTTGTAGTCGTGGTAGGTTACTTCCTGATTTTCCGTGGGAAGCGAACCCAGAATATTCAGAATAAACCCGCTGATGGTCTCGATGCCCTCTTCGGTCGGCAGGTTCAGTCCCATTTCCTCATTGACTTCTTCGACGGACATTCTGCCGTCGATGACAAAAGTCCGCTCATCCATTTTTTTGTAGAGCGGCAATTCCTTATCGTATTCATCCTGGATTTCCCCGACGATCTCCTCAATGATGTCCTCGAGAGTAACAAGTCCGGAAATGCCGCCGTATTCGTCCACCACCACCGCCATGTGAATATGTTCTTCCTGGAATTCGCGCAGCAGCTCGTCAATCTTTTTCTGTTCGGGAACGAAATAGGCGGGACGCGCCAGCCGTTCCAGATCGATTCTCTCCCGTTTGCGCTTGCTCAGGTACGGCAGCAGGTCCTTAACATACAGGATGCCGATAATGTTGTCGATTTTATTCTTGAATACGGGGATGCGGGAGTGGAGCTTCGTTTTCACCAGCTGCATCAACTGGGTCAGCGTGGTGGTGGTGTCCACAATGACCATATCGGTGCGCGGGATCATGATCTCCCTCACAGAAGTCTCCCCAAATTCGAAGATGCTGTGGATCATCTCCTTTTCATCCTTCTGCAGCGTCCCCTGCTCTTCCCCGACCTCGGCAAGCGTTTTCAGTTCATCTTCGGTGAGCAGAATTTTTTCCTCAGAGAAACCGGAATGCACCTGCAGAAAATGGGTGAAGCGGGCCAGGGCATAGGAGAGCGGGTAGAGCAGGTAAAAGACAAACGACAAGATCAGAGAGGTCCGGATGGAAAAGGTCTCGGAATTCCGCACCGCCACCACTTTGGGCAGAATTTCACTGACAATTAAAATAACAAATGTCACCACCAGCACATCAAGCAAAATTACAATATTCTGGTTGAATCCGATCATGTGGCTCAGATCGGATGTCAGGATAGCGGCCAGGGAGGCGATGGTAATGTTGACCACCGTATTCCCGATGACAATGGTGATGAGAAGCTGACGCGGCCAACCCATCAATTTGCTGACGCGTCTTTCGGAATGATTTGTTGAAATTTTAAATTTTTCTAATTGGGCGGGGGTCAATGAGATAAATATTTCAGGTGACAATTTTTAGAATCTTTCCTCACATTTGTTACACTTAATAATTGCCGATGTAAATATAAATTCTTTAACCATGAAAATCCATTCTTTTTGAACGGAATTTTCAGGGAAACTGCATTTTTAACGCTAACTATATGTAAATTATATGGATTACATTGGAATATTATAAATGGAATGGATTGTTAGAGTGCAATTATTATTTTTCCGCTTTACAGCGGAAAAGCGATTTTCATTCATACGGCCCAGTATTTTCTCAGCATTTCATTTTCCAACTCATGCATCCTGGCGCGTTCTTTTTCTGTGCGGTCATCATAGCCTTTGAGATGCAGCAATCCGTGAACGATCAGCCTCGCCACTTCTTCCGCGACTTCCACCCCATACTGTTTGGCCTGGATTTGCGCCCGGTCAAAGCTCACGTAGATTTCGGCCTCCTTCTCACCGGTTTCATCCAGCGCGAATGTCATGACATCCGTATAGGTATCATCATGCAGGTATTCGCGGTGAAGTTTGCGAAGGTATTCATCATCCACCGCGATGACGTTCAGTTCCGTAACCGGGATATTCTCTTCTTCAACCACAGACTTCACCAGACTTTTGTATTCATTCCGCGAGAGAATTCCCGAGGGATGATTATTTATCATTTGAATTTTTGTTTTTCTTCTGCTCATTTATGGCACTCCCGGCTGCCGCATTTACCGGTTTCAAATTTTCATCCGTTTCGCTGGCCACCGAAGTTTTCTGTTCGGGTTCTTTCTTTTTGGCGCTTTTCGGTTCGGGTTTTTCGGGACCGGCTTTTTTCCGTTTGTCCCCCTGATTGTCTCCGGGATACTCAACCCGCAGATGATGGATTCCCATCAAAATAGGGACGAAAGCCTCCCGGATCCTGCTCAAATCACTCAGTGTCAAATCGCATTCATCCAGCTCATTTTCCTGGAAACGTTTTTCAATGAGCTGTTCCACCAGAGCGTTCAACCGCTGCAGGGTGGGATTGGCCAGCGTGCGGGAAGCAGCTTCCACAGTATCGGCCATCATGGCAATGGCAGTCTCCTTGGACTGCGGCTTGGGTCCCGGATATCGAAAATCATTTTCGTTGATATCTTTGGGATCCATGGTTTCCTTGGCCTTGTGATAGAAATAAGCCATCAGGCTGGTGCCATGATGCTCGGGAATGAATTTTCTGACTGCATATGGCAAACCGTATTGTTCCGCCAGGTCCATGCCGGCCTTCACATGCTTTGACAAAATCAGACTGCTCATGGTTGGTGTTAAATTCTCATGCTTGTTGAAAGAACCGGCCTGGTTTTCCACAAAATACTCAGCGCGCTGCATCTTCCCGATGTCATGATAGTAGCATCCTACCCGGGCCAGCAGGGAATTGGCGCCCACCGCTTTGGCAGCCGCCTCGGCGAGATTTCCCACGATGATGCTGTGGTGGAAGGTTCCGGGCGCTTCCACAGAGAGACGCTTCAGCAGGGGATTGTTCAAATCCGACAGTTCCAGCAGCGTGATATCGGTGGTCACATCGAAAAACTTTTCGAATACTCCGATCAGCAGAAAAACCGCGGTGGGCGCCAGTATGGCATTGGGCACTTCGAAGAAGAAAAAGTCCTGAACCATGGTTTTGAACGCCTCGTAATGGAGGAATCCATAACTGAAATTCAGCACCATGTAGCCCAGCATGATATAAAGGATCGCGCGGAACATCTGTCCCCGGTTACGGATTTTCTGCACTGAGAACAGCGCAATGGTTCCCACCACAAAAGTCATGAGGGCCAGGTAGAAATTATTTCCCTGCGAGGCCCCCAGAATAATGCTGATGATAACTGTG
The DNA here is from genome assembly GCA_037381445.1 of Calditrichia bacterium. GTDB lineage: Bacteria > Calditrichota > Calditrichia > RBG-13-44-9 > RBG-13-44-9 > JARRQT01. The sequence goes on along the minus strand of JARRQT010000086.1, from coordinate 10,202 downwards.
CCCACAAAACCGATAGAGGCATCCAGCAGCATAGATAGCAGCATGGGCGCCAGGGTAACCGGAATGCTCAGATAATTCCATCCCAACACACTGACCACCAGCACCGCGAAGAAAAACTGCAGCAGCACCACTGTGGTGATGAGCAGGAGCATTTTGTTATCGCCAAATATTCTCGGCCGGTAAAAGAAAATATAAAACCCAAAAAGAACGGTAATGATAATCGCGTATAAATATTTTCCGAAAAAGAAAAGCACCCGCTCCCACCCTGTTTTCATGGCGCTACGTTCCTGCAGGGCGGCGGCCAGGGATTGCAATTCCAGGTAAATCTCGGGCGTTACCACCTCGTGGCTGTCTACAATGCGTTGGTCTTTATGAACGAATCCGCTGGTGGTTGGCACCTCATGGATCGCCTTGTCTTTCCGGATGGCGGTCAGTTCCTGATCATATATCAAATCGGGCGTCAAAAAAGCGGCAACGATTTTCGGCGCCAACCGCAGCTCAATGGATGCAGGCGGATATTTGCTTTGCAGAACATCATCCAGAATTTTATCCCGCGCTTCTCCCATGTCCAGCACCTGATTGAGAGATGTTTCTTCTTCCATTCCGTTGTGGAGGATTGAAACCTTCTCCTCCTGAATCTGATTCTTGGGAATATCGATAATCCCCTGTTTATAAACCGAACTGAATCCCACCAGCAGGTTTGTATAGAAAGCATTCAGATGCCCCTTTTCATAGAGATCGTAAAGGTCCTTCAAATCGGTGGCATTCAGACTCACATTATATTTCACAAAAATTTGCTTTAAAAGGCTGTCCACCGCGTTGAAATCAAAAAGCGGCGATTTGCCGGCGGCTTGCGATTTTATGGTTTTGGAATTGGTTTTGAAAAAAAGCTCGATTTCATCGAACAGACTTTTCAGTTTTATCTTCTGAACATCCAGGGGACTGGATTTCATATTGAAAACCGGCGGAACGCTCAGACTGGCTTTCTGCCGTTCCTTCTCCAGTTCCTGCTGCGATTTTATGATGGGGAAGGTAAAAGGCGCGATAATCTCCTCGCGGGCCACGCTTCCCACCGTTAAATTGCTGTATTCAAAAGGCCGCTCGCTGGGCAGCATGCTGGCAATGGCAATAATCAGAATGATGCCGAGAATCGACTTGGCCGCCATATCATCCAGCGCGACGCCCAAAAATTTTTTGCTTTCCAGAAATTCCCTGATACTTTTAAAAACGGCGGATAGCTTTTTCATAAAGTTAAATTGCCTCATTAATCAACTTAACAAATATAAGGATAAAAAATCCAAAATGGGAATCCATATTTACCCTGTCAGGATTTCACTCATCCGGCCTCCCATCATATAAATGTATAATCTTCAGGGGAGTTTCTTCCCAAAATAGTTTTTTGCCTGTTCCCTCGGGGCGCAAAACCGGGAGCAGTACGAAAGCCTCATGGCGGCAATTAGAAAAATCCATCTGTGCTCGACGGTAGCCAAACAAAACGGCACCTGCAAAGAGACAACAAGCCCCCAAACGGCACTTTTTCCTGATAATATTTCACCTGACCTGTTCCGATGCCCAAGAAACCATTGACAGTCATTCAACTTTTTCATTATATTAGAATTATGAAAATTATAAGGAGGACGGCACAATGAATTACCCCAGCCTGGGCGCAATGTTTCAAGCGGTGTGCGAGAAGTATCCTGAAAAGACCGGCATGATGTACAAAACAGGGGGAAAATATCAATCGCTTGCCTTTAAAGAAATTCAGGAAAAAGAAATCGGACTGGCGGCCGGTTTAAAAAAACTGGGCGTGGAGAAGGGGGACCGGGTGCTGCTGCTTTCGGAAAATCGGGTGGAATGGGCCTTGTCCGATTACGCCATCCTTTCGCTGGGAGGAATAACCGTACCGATCTATCCGACACTCCTTCCTTCACACATTGAGTTTATCATCAACAATTCCGAAGGCCAGATCATTATTATTTCCGGAACCCACCAGCTGGCCAAACTCCGGAAAATCCAGAAAAAACTAAAGAATCTGAAGCACATTATCCTTATGGATGGTGAGAAGGACAAAGATATCATCACCTGGGATGAAATTTATGAATCCGGAAAATCCTACCGCGAAAAATATCCGGATTTTCAGGACAAAACCCTTGCCGGACTCAATCGCGATGATGTGGCCAGTATTATCTATACTTCGGGCACCACCGGCACACCGAAAGGCGTTATGCTGGTCCACGGGAATTTCCTCTCCAACGTGGAAGGCTCCCTGCAGGTTCTGCCGGTCGATTCCACGGACACTTTCCTGTCCTTCCTTCCGCTTTCACATGTATTTGAAAGAATGGCGGGACATTTCCTGGCTTTCTCCATTGGTGCAACCATCGCCTACGCGGAAAGCATCGATACGGTGGCTGAGAATCTTAATGAAGTCCACCCAACTATAATGACCAGTGTCCCCCGCTTCTTCGAGAAAGTGTACGCCCGGGTGCTGGAATCCCTGGAAGAAGGTTCCGCCGTGAAAAGGAAAATCTTTTTCTGGGCCATTGAGTTGGGAAAGAAAGCGATTCTCTATAAACAGAAAAAAATGCCACTTAGCGGCTTGATAAAAATCCAGTACGGAATTGCGGACAAACTGGTTTATTCCAAGCTGAAAGAGCGGGTCGGGGGAAAAATCCGCATGTTCATTTCCGGCGGCGCACCGCTTTCCAGGGACATCAATGAATTCTTTAACGCTGCCGGGCTGGTGCTGCTGGAGGGTTTCGGACTGACGGAATCTTCGCCGGTCATTTCCGTGAACCGGCTGGATAATTTCAAATTCGGTTCGGTGGGGCTGCCCATTCCCAACGTGGAAGTCTGCATTGAAGAGGACGGTGAAATTCTGACGCGCGGACCTCACGTAATGAAAGGCTACTATAAGAACGAAGAAGAAACCAAAGAGTCCATTGACAAAGACGGCTGGCTGCATACCGGCGATATCGGTTACCTGGACAAAGACGGCTTTCTCTTCATCACGGACCGCAAGAAGAACATCATTGTAACCAGCGGCGGAAAGAACGTGGCGCCCCAGTCCATTGAAAACCTGCTTATCACTTCAAAATATATTGAACAGGCGGTGGTGGTGGGAAACCGCCGGAAATACTGTTCGGCGCTCATCGTCCCGGCAATGGAGAGTGTGGAAGCCTATGCCAAAAAGAACAATATTCAATACAGCAATATCGAAGAATTGGTGGAAAAGCCGGAAATCAACGATCTGATCCGGAAGGAAATCGATGCGGTTTCCACCGATCTGGCGAGCTATGAAACCATCAAAAAATTCAAGCTGATGAGCGAGCCGTTCACCATCGAGAGCGGGGATCTGACACCGACGCTGAAGATCAAACGTAATGTGGTCGAGAAAAAATACGAACACCTCATCGATCAGTTATATCCCCATGAAGATTACGAAATGAAAGAAGATGGGTAAAATTCGTATTTATCCCCCGGTCAAGATATTCTGCGCGGTCACCTTTGCCCCGGGGGCAAAACCGGAAGAGATTATCCGTAAACTGGAAGCACTCCTTTCACCGGCCGACAGCCGCTCTGACCTCTTCGCCTTCAGTGACTTCACCGACTATTATTCGCCGGAAATGGGGGGCGGCCTGCAGAAACAGTTTGTCTCATTTACAGAGCTCAAACCGGCGGAATACCTGCCGGACCTTAAGATCGCTGCCAACTTAATCGAAACCGATTTTGCCGGAGAAAACGGAAGAATGGTCAACATCGATCCCGGATACCTGTGCGCGGCCAAAATTGTTCTGGCCACCACTAAGGACTACGATCACCGCATCTATCTGAACCGGGGAATTTTCGGCGACGTGCATCTTCGTTTCCGCAAGGGGCATTTTCAAATAAACGACTGGACCTACCCCGACTATCGCCAGCCGGAAACCATAGACTATTTCGAGGCGCTGCGGAATATTTATCTGGACGCCCTGAAGGACTGGAAACCGGATCAGGTTCGCTTTTAGGTCTTGCTTTTGGTCAGCCGGTTCATTATGATTGACACCGGATTGCGATGATCAAAAAGCCCTTTATGGGATTGGTTGTTATATCTAAATTTAAAGGCAGACATGGCTGAAGAATTTACGTATCGAAAAGCAGGCGTGGACATCGAAAAGGCGGAGAGATCGCTGGGCAGGGTCAAACAGCTCATCAGCGAAACCCACAACGAGCGCGTGCTGAAGAACATCGGCGCATTCGGGGGATTCTATGAATTCCCCGCCGGAGACTACAAGAATCCAGTGCTGATCGCCAGCACGGACGGGGTGGGAACCAAACTGAAGGTCGCCATGATGATGAATCAGCATGACACCGTGGGGCAGGATCTGGTCAACCACTGTATTGATGATATCGCCGTCTGCGGTGCCGCTCCTCTGTTTTTCCTGGATTATTTTGGCTGCGGAAAGCTGGATGAAACGGTTTATCAGCAGATCATCACCGGCTTTGCCCTGGCCTGTAAAAGCGCCGGACTGCCCCTCATCGGGGGAGAGACCGCCGAGATGCCGGACTTCTACCAGGCCGGCGATTATGATCTGGCGGGAACCATCGTCGGGGTGGTGAACAAGGACAAGGTCATTGACGGCGCCAGCATAAAGGAAGGGGATGTCATCATCGGGGCGGCGTCCAACGGACTGCATACCAACGGCTATTCCCTGGCCCGCAAAGTTCTCTTCTCCCGCTATAAGCCGCAGGATTTCATCACCGAAATCGGCAACAAGCTGGGCGACGAACTTCTGAAAATCCATCTGAATTATTACCCTATCATTAAAGAAATGACCGAAATTTTTTCGGTGAAAGGAATGGCGCATATCACCGGCGGCGGTCTATACAAGAATACTATCCGGGTGGTCCCCGAAGGTCTGGAGCCCCGCTTCGATTGGGAGAGCTGGCAGCGGCCGTCCATTTTCAGGCTGATTCAGGAAACCGGCAGCGTGCCCGAACCGGACATGCAGCAGACCTTTAATCTGGGCATCGGCCTGGTATTCATCGTCGACCGCGACCAGCAGGCCAATTTCCTCAGCTACGCCAAAAAATTCCAACTGGACTTTTTCAGAATCGGTGAAATTGTCCCCAAATCCTGATCATACATCTGCACATTTTTTCAAGGAAAGCCCTGTTCCGCGACAGGGCTTTTTTAATGCAGGCCCTGCGCAGGGAAATAATTTCTAATAAAAAAGAAAAAACCCCGTGATGAGCGGGGCCTTCAGAGTAGCGCGTACGGGAGTTGAACCCGTGTTACCGACGTGAGAGGCCGGCGTCCTAGACCACTAGACGAACGCGCCGTATGGTGTAAACTGAACTCAAAACTGCTGCCTGCAGCAATTTTGAGGCAATAATATAAAACGGTTCCTTCCCGAAAACAACTTTAAATACAAATCAAAGATTTAGGACAGAAGTCACAGTCGGGGAGAGCCCAAGAAACTAAATTACACCACAAGGGTAAAATGTAATACTTTTTATTAACAATCATGAATGAAAGGGAAAAATAATATGCCATACGGAGGTGATTAGAATGCTCACATACGTGTATCTGATAATTGCCATTTGCATGGCCATTGCATCATTTATCATGTATCAGCACAAAAACAGGATGTTGGTCCGGGCGCTGGGAATCATTATGGCCTACGCCGCGGCGGGCATTGCGCTGAAGGTTCTTTTTATGCTCTCGCCGCCGCATTAGACCGCCCGGGAAGAAATACCGATTCCCTTACGCTTCACCCATCAATTACATCTCGGGTCCGAAAGGCTGCCGGCACATGCAAACACTCCCTCCCGACCTTCACAATTTAGCACCCTATATTCACGCCATTGCTCCGTATCTGCACCAGTACGGCTACTGGGCTATTTTATTCGGGGTGATGCTGGAGGATTTTGGTCTTCCCGTCCCCGGCGAAACCCTGCTCATTACCGGATCCATTTTTGCCGCCCTGGGAGATTTTCAGGTGGTGTGGGTAGCAATCGTCGGATTTGCGGGCGCGGTGATCGGCGATAATATCGGCTATGCCATCGGGTATTTCGGGGGCCAGCGGCTGGTCCGAAAAATCGGAAAATATGTGATGCTGACCGAGGAGCGCCTGCAGCAGCTGGAGGATTTTTTTGACCGTCACGGCGGCATCATCGTCATCGCGGCCCGCTTCATCGAGGGACTGCGCCAGTTCAACGGCATCATTGCGGGAACCAGCAGGATGCGCTGGGGTCTGTTTCTGATTTTCAACATGATCGGCGCCGCCATCTGGGTGGCTTTCTGGGTGAGCGTGGCCTACCTGTTCGGCAGCAAACTGGGAATTATTTTTGAATTCTTCAAACGCTTTGAGGTCTATTTCCTGATCGGCATCGGCGTGCTGATTGTCATATATATCGCCTGGCGGGTCTTTAAAAAGCGGCGCGGGAATAAAAAGAAATGATAGTAGCGCCGCCGTGTTTTCGCAGGAACCTTATTCCCTTCTTTTTACCTTAGTAGCCCATTATCCCCCCCGTGATCTCCAACCTTATTAGTTTATTAACCGGCATATAACAGTTCATAAATAGAAAGATCTGCCGGACTAATTGGAGAAGTTGCAGAAAAATAAGCTAATAAGGTAGATAGGTATTGGCAGCCATCTGGCTACTAAGGTTATTATTAAAAGAATAAGGTTTCTGTATTTCGTTGTCCGGAAGGAACTTGGCCGCAAAAGGATGGGGCCTGGGGCGGGTCCTTCCTCGGATTCCCCCCAGCGGTTTTTCACGGAGTGATCGCCTCCCTGCGACAAGACCGCCGCCTTACCGCTCACCACCAGCCTCTTTACCCATAAAAAAAGCGAGACCTCATAAGCTTCCCGCTTCTGCTTACAAAATCTCACTTCCTGCGGAGGGCGCCCCAAAGGGGCAAAATTGACTCGTAAACCGGAACGATGCGCCAAAACTCCCCCAGCGGTTTTTCACGGAGTGACCACTTCCGTGGCATGACCGCCGGCTTAAATTATTCCTTCAGCTTTCAGCCACAAATAGCCCTGATAGCTCTTAAAAAAGTGTTCCCTTTGAAGCGCCTCGGTCCTGGTTTCAAAGCTTTCATAATAATGGATGACCCAAGGACGGTGGGCTTTTGTTGACCTCACCTTTCCGGCATTATGATATTTTAGCCGCGTCTCAAGATCTGCGGTGCTCCCTTTATAAAATCTCCCATCACCGAGACTTTTTAATATATATGCGTGATACATATTCTCTGCGAAATGATTAGGGACAGCCCCCTTAAGAATTGAAGGGACTCGTCAACCAAGATATTGCACTCCTCCCCCAGCGGTTTTTCACGGATTGACCGCTTCCCGCGACAAGACCGCCGCCTTACCGCTCACCACCAGCCTCTTTACCCATAAAAAAAGTGAGACATCATAAGCTTCCCGCTTCTGCTTACAAAATCTCACTTCCTGCGGAGGGCGAGGGACTCGAACCCCCAAGCGCTTGCGCGCAGCGGTTTTCAAGACCGCCGCCTTACCAATTAGGACTAGCCCTCCTTGCTTCTAAGAAAAAGTGAGACATCATAAGCCTCCTGCGCCCGCTTACAAAATCTCACTCGTGGCGGAGAGGGAGGGATTCGAACCCTCGGTAGCGGTTTTAGCCGCTACACTCGCTTAGCAGGCGAGCGCCTTCAGCCGACTCGGCCACCTCTCCGGCAAAAACAATGGTTAGACCAAAAAGCACGGCAAAGATAAACATCTTTGTAAATTAAATCAAGCCATTTTTTGTTTCCCTCCCCGCGCCGTCCGCCGTCCGATTGCCAATTTCAATTCCTGAAAAAAATTGTTTGCATTTTTGAATTTCACTCCTATATTTGAAATGAATTTTTTGAAGGAAAAAGAAATTATGTCGTTGTTCTTCACCCAAACCATTTTCGCTTGGTGGTGGCGCCATCTCTGGCAGCGGGTGAGGAATGTCCTCTAGATAACTTTTAATTTATAATCCATATATTAAAGAAACCCGTTGCCAAGTCCGGCGACGGGTTTTTTGTTTTTATTCAAAAACCAATAAGGAGATGCACCATGAAACGCAAGATTTTTCTCAGGGAAAGCGAAATTCCGACCCACTTCTATAATTTAGCGGCCGACCTGCCCTTTGCCCTGGAACCGCCCCTTCACCCCGGCACCAAACAGCCCATTTCACCGGACGACATGCTGCCCATATTCCCTATGCCGCTTATCGAACAGGAGATGAGCCCCCAGCGGGAGATCCCCATTCCCGACCCGGTACGCGAAGCCTACATGATCTACCGTCCCACGCCGCTGATCCGCGCCACCCGGCTGGAAGCGCTGCTGGACACCCCCGCCCATATCTACTATAAATACGAGGGCGTTTCCCCCACCGGCAGCCACAAACCCAACACCGCCATCGCGCAGGCCTATTACAACAAGATCAGCGGCACCAAAAAGCTGGTCACCGAGACCGGCGCCGGGCAGTGGGGAAGTTCGCTGGCCCACGCCTGCAGCATCTTCGGGATGGAGTGCACCGTTTACATGGTGAGAGTGAGTTATGAGCAGAAGCCCTACCGCAAAACCATGATGAACCTCTACGGGGCGGAAATCTATGCCTCGCCTTCCAACCGCACCCAGGCGGGACGCCAGATTCTGGCCAAAGATCCCGATTGCCCGGGAAGCCTGGGAATCGCCATTTCCGAGGCCATCGAGGAAGCGGTGCAGGATGAACACAGCAAATACTCGCTGGGCAGCGTGCTGAACCACGTGATGCTGCACCAGACCGTGATCGGCCAGGAAGTGCAGAAACAGTTGAAGATGGTAAACGATTATCCCGATGTCATCATCGGCTGTCACGGCGGCGGCAGCAACTTCTCCGGACTGGCCTTCCCGTTCATCCGCGACAAAATCAACGGACGCGACCTGGAAATCGTAGCGGTGGAACCCGCCTCCTGCCCCACCCTCACCCAGGGTACTTACGAATACGATTTCGGGGACACCGCCGGTTTGACGCCGCTGCTGAAAATGCGCACCCTGGGACATGACTTCATTCCGCCCACCATCCACGCCGGCGGACTGCGCTATCACGGGGCGTCGCCGATGGTAAGCGCGCTGCTGGACCACGGCCTCATCTCCGCCATGACGCTGGAACAGGAAGAGATATTCGGCGGGTCCATGCTGTTTGCCAGGGCAGAAGGCATCGTACCCGCGCCGGAATCGTCCCACGCTGTGCAGGCCGCTATTCTGGAAGCCCGCAAAGCCAAAGCGGAAGGCAAAGATAAGACTATCGTCTTCAACCTCTCGGGCCACGGCCTGCTGGACCTTTCCGCATACGAGGCCTACATGAAAGGGGCGCTGAACAATCACGTCGCCGAAAAGGAAAGGGTGGAGACCGCCTGATTTTCCATGATGCGGAGGGCAGCAATTCCGGGGAAGGCAGCGATGCTTTCCCCGGGTCCTGCCCGGATGATCGGGCGGCCCCTTTGCGGCAATGTATCAGGCGGCGCCTCTCTTAAATTTCCATTGATTATCCCGCCTTCCCGCTTTATCTTGTCGCACAAAAAAGCGATATGAAAAGACGACAGGAAATAGAAGTCAAAATAGATAAACTGGCCTTCGGCGGACGGGGCCTGGCCAAGGTGAAAGACCGGGTGGTGTTCGTGGACGGCGGCATTCCCGGCGACCGCGCCGTGGTGCGCATCAGCAAGATCAAGAGCAATTACGCGGAAGCGCGCATCAAGGAGCTGCTGGAGCCTTCCGGCCTGCGGCAGCCCGCCCCCTGCGCCCACTTCGGCGACTGCGGCGGCTGCAAATGGCAGAACCTTGATTACGATCATCAGCTCGAATTCAAAAAAGAACAGGTGGTGGAAAGCCTGGAGCATATCGGCGGCCTGCTGCCGGAGATCGTCCATCACACCCTGCCCTCCCCGCTGGTGTACGGCTACCGAAACAAAACCGAATTCAGCTTCACCCATAACCGCTGGCTGGTGGCGGAGGAACTGAATAATCCCGAAATCGAAAAGGGGTTCGCGCTGGGCTATCATGTGCCGGGCGCCTTCGACCGCGTGATGCACATCGAAAAGTGCTGGCTGCAGGACGATACCATGAACGCCATCCTCAACTTCTCCCAGCAATATTTTGAGGAGAGCGGCCTGTCCGTTTTCGACCTCAGGTCCCACGTGGGACAGCTGCGCTTCCTGGTGCTGCGGAAATCGTTCACCA
>JARRQT010000085.1:0-42128 GCA_037381445.1 Calditrichia bacterium | reverse complement strand
CAGGTGGATAACCGGCCAGATTATCAATTCGGAAGGAGGTTTTCGGCGGGGCTGAAATGGGTGGTTTATAAATCATGACAAAATATTACGCTGAGTTGCTTTCCGGAAAACGTTTGCAGCGGTGTTATGATCTGGCGCCGCGCAGAGTCAGACAATACCTGACGGAAGAAATTGACCGGCATCTGTCCGTCAATGTCCGTGCGGTACTGCTGTTAATTCAGGAATACGCAAAGCAGCATGATGGCCCTGCGGGTGGGCGCATAATTCTGCTGACCTCCGGCCAGCATCTTGGTCCCATGCCCCACCTCGCTTATGTCGCTTCCAAGGGGGCGCTGCATCAACTGACCGTCAGCCTCTCTGATCATTTCATCGAAAAAGGAATTACCGTCAATACGGTGAATCCGGGACCGACAAAGACATATAAGCCGGATAAGGAGGTGAATAAGGCGGTCCTGGACCGAATGCCACTGGGACGGTGGGGTGAACCGGAAGATGCCGCCCGCCTGATCGGGTGGCTGGTTTCCGATGAGGCAAAGTGGATAACCGGCCAGATTATCAATTCGGAAGGAGGTTTTCGGCGGGGCTGAAATGCCTGGTTGATAAATCATGGCAAAATATTACACTGAGTCGCTTTCCGGAAAACGTTTGCAGCGGTGCTATGATTTGGCGCCGCCCAGAGTCAGGCAATACCTGACGGGAGAAATTCGCTGTGTGCGGGACAATATCAGGCAGGATGATGTTGTGCTTGAACTTGGCTGCGGCTATGGCAGGGTGCTCAATGAACTGAGCGGCAGGACAAATACTTTATTTGGCATCGATAATTCTTATGAAAGTCTTCGCTTCGCAAAAAACAGTTACCTGAAAGGGAAGGGAATCCGCCTGGCCTGCATGGATGCCCTGCATACCGGTTTTTATGACCGCCAATTCGATGTGGTATTTTGCATCCAGAATGGAATATCAGCTTTTGGAAGCGGACCGGATTTATTGATTGACGAAGCTCTGAGAATCCTGAAACCGAAAGGCAAGCTGTTATTGTCCAGCTATTCCCGCAAATTCTGGGAGCAGCGTTTGAACTGGTTTCGGATTCAGGCCGCTCATGGCTTGATCGGCGAAATTGATGATAATCTAACAGGGAATGGGGTCATCATCTGTAGAGACGGATTCAGGGCGACAACATTCGGTCCTCTGCAATTTGAGAAGCTGCTCTCGGGAAAGGGGAGGGAATATCAGATATATGAGGTTGATGAATCGTCCCTGTTCTGCGAGATAACCGCCTGACGGAAATATCTGCCCGGTTTATAAGACACGCCAGAGGGAAAATGCGGCAGGAAATGAATTTTATTGTGTGTGACAGAATTACAGGGCGGACCCTGAAAAAAAGGCATTTTTCGAACGAACGAGGAACGAAGGACGAGCGAAGGATGAACGAAGGACGGGAGGAGAAAGATGCCGTGCGACAGAATGGAAGAGGGAAATACTAAAGGCATTACCAAGTAGCCGCTATGCAGGAAGGGGCAAACGGGCATTGTGGCATGGGGCGGAGAACAACTTGAGCTAACGCTTAAATCTTGCACTTGGATTCAAGCGAAACACGGGCATAAGATTAGAGATCTAATAAATGTTCGATGTCCTGTTCCCAATTGTTTGGGTTGTCGGCAATATAATCCCTAATCGCGTTCAACGATCGTTCGTTCCGTATGACATGATCATAAAATGACCGCTGCCAGATTTTGCCTGAGAAATTCAGGTTATTGCGTTTAATGTATCTGATGTATTCCACCGATGATCTTGATTTAAAGGAACAAATGATTTGAGATATTGTAGGGGCGGGCCTTGCGTCCGCCCGTAACCTGGTTTGATTAATAACGATTATACCGTGAATATGGTTTGGCATAATGACGTATTCATCCAATTGGACATCATTATAATGATTCGGGATATCCTGCCATTGCTGTTTAATGATTTTTCCGATAGAAGATAATTGGTAATTGTTGTCACCCGGATTAGCGTTGTGGCGGGCGGACGCAAGGCCCGCCCCTACTGGCATTTTATATTCATAAAATATATTTTTTCGGCTGTTTGAACATATGGTTATAAAATAATATCCATTCTCCGAATAATCGTAATTCGACAGCCTGTTTTGTTTACGGGCTCTTAAGTCTGGCATTTAATTTAGCCTACCATATATATTAGCCGCACCCGCCTAATTTAAAATATTTTGAATGCAATTATTCTGCTTTTGTTATCAAACACTTTTTTCTAGTACGGGCAATGGGCTGAATTTAAGTATTGCTTTTATTGCCATGATTTTTTTAATAAGATAAACAGCCGTTGCACCAATCTATGTTAAAGCAGCAAAACTAAAATCGAATTTTCAGTCAGAAATGGTGGAACGTACTTCCCTGATCCGCGCGAGTATTTTCTATAATGTTTAATCTTGCTATCTTTTTGTGGACACAGAAATAAGTCGTAAATTATAATGAAAAGAAGGAGGTGTCCCATTGGTAAAGCAAAGACGCAAATATGATGAATCTATATCCCGGTCAGGAAAAAGTCAACCACAAAAAATTGAATTTTTCCAAAAGGGCAAGAGGCATGGAACATCAAGCACGCTGAGCTCAGGATTAAATCAGCCGTCGTAATAGCATCCGAGTATTCTTTAGCAAGATTAGTACATTGATCAATTGCCAGAGCAGCCAAAAGAAACAAGTGCTGCAATCGGTTACATCTGGGTTATAGACATTATCAGTTGTTAGATTATCCAATAACTAATTTTGTTTTTTAATTGGATGATGGATAATCTTTAGTTTTGCCGAATCAATTTTGGCAATATTCCATACTGCGTAGAAAGGAAAATCCACTCTACCATCATGAAGAGGTACCCACTGGGAACCATATCCATGATGGTAATTTTTAGGAGCATCTGGTCCTAATAAAATATCGCGTCCCTTTGCCATGATTACTTTTGATGAAAATAGTTCACCGAATAACCCTGCAAGCGGATCAACGGGTATCCAACCGATATCTTGAAGATAAAATTCCGCCCACATGTGCGGCCCCATGACACCATGGTGTTGTGCACCCGCGAAACCGTCCGGGGAAAGTTCGCGTTCGAAATCAAATAACGGTTGCTTCAATTCTTCTTCTGTTTTATATACCGGAGCCCCTATGAATCCAAAAACTGATCTTGCGGGTATGCCGAGAGAGCGACACATAGCAATAAAAAATGCGCTCATTTGACTGCAGCATCCCTCATAATATAATTCGTTTGTTTCATTATCTTTTACCGGATATTCCAACAAACAAGTCGTTCCTCTTCCTCTTTTATGATCCAATAGTCTGTAACGTACCTTTTTCCTGACGAAGTCATATATCCTTTTGGCCTGCAGGTATGGATTCTCTTCTTCAGAGATAGCTTCCAGCGCAAATGTCCTAATTCTCGGAGTAATATTTATGGTTTTAGTAGATCGTAAATATACGTCAAATTCTTCTTCTGGCAGATTATATGGGATTATTTTGGATGAGTCTATCGATGATTTTATTTCATACGTTTTGAATTTAAAACGGATTCGCACACGATAATTTGAATTGTTTGAATATTTGCCAAAATTCCAGAAGAAGAATTTATTACCGTATTCTTTGTCAGTATATTCAGAATGCGGATTTGGCATTGTTGAGACTAATTGAACCTGTTTTTGTGAGTCCCATTCACGAGGAAATGGAATCCATAGCTTAAGATCCTTAAATTTGTCAATTTTATCTAAATCAGGATAAAGCTCAAAAATATATTCAATATCATACGCCAGAGGATTAATGAAGCGTACATTTGATTTCGATAATTCAATACCTGCGGTTTCTTGATGTAGATTTTTCTCCTGGGCTACAGCAAATGAAGCATAAACGGTGAATAATATGAAAATAACAATTATTTCAAAATTAGATTTAATCCATCGATATTTTTGCTTCAATTCAATAATTGGCATATTCATAGAAAACCTCACAATATTTTCTAATAATTGCTTAACATATATTTGCTTCAGGCACTTAGTCTAAAATGTTTTGAATTCAACCATTTTGTTATCACAAATTTATTCCTTTGTTGTTAATCTTCTCCATTTCAAAAAATGCTTCTATCCTCCGCACCTTTTTTCCCATAAAACAAGCACTTGGAACAGCAGTCAGTTTAAAATCTGCAAAGCTTAAATAGAATTTTCCTGTAGGATTGAATGAACTTATTTCCCGTGCCGCTGGCAAATAATTTCTTTAATATATAAAGTATATGAAATTTATATTAAAAAATCAATGCATATAGTTACAATATCTTAAAATTATACAAAAACATTGAATGCAACATTGGCACAAAATGAAATGGGCGATTCGATAAGTTCACCGCCGCCAAGTTAATCATTCACGGTAAGGAATGAAGCGCATAACGCCTGAATCTGAAAGCATAGGGCATAGCGCATGGTTTGATTGCCGGGATAATTCCTCATTCATTAAATGGCGTTTAAGAATTCAGACACCCGTAATCTTTATGCTTTTTGTTTCCGACAGGAACTTTATCACCAGGACCAGAATAATCAACGCTGCAAAACCTGAAAAGAGAAGATAAATTTTACCCAGAGACATGACGGCGGCCAGTGCACCGCAGGACAAAGAACCGCCAGTTATTCCAAAGCAAAACTCAGGGAGCGCCAACCGGATGAAGTACCGGGAATTTCAGTCGGGAAACAGTCCAGGCAATGGATTTTGGACAAAAATAATAATCTCCAGAAGGAGCCGTTTGCGAATAAAGCAATTATGTAGATCGGAGTATAATTTCCTACCATTGTTAAATTCGGCATCAATAAAATAAAATGAAGAATGGCTGTAAAATTTAAAGCAACATAAAAACAAAAAACTAATTTCCTGCCCAATTTATTTGCCAGTGATCCTGTAATCCCGAAAAATGCGAACATTCCGATTGTAGCTGCAGCAATATGGCCACTCGTGAGATCCTCATGTCAGCATCGTCCCCCACGGCATCCCATTTCCCCCCGCTTGATATTCAAACCTGAAAAGGAGATCCTGAATATTATTTGGCGAAGCAGCAGAAAAAAATAAAATAATGCTTTTCGATTGCAACTTTTCTGTATATATTGCATATATACAGTAGTAACAATTTGAGGAAGTAAATTTACGAGGCCCAAAATGCTTTTTAACCTGACAAGCTTATCCGATGAACCGATGCACAGCCAGATCGCCAGGCAATTATTGGAAAAAATTCTGGCGGATGATGACTATGACGGAAGCGAACTGCCGGCGGTCCGCACCCTGGCATGTGAGCAGCATGTTAATATTCACACCATCGAAAAAGCTTACCAGTCCCTGGTTCGGGATGGACTGATCATCAGCAGGGACGAAAAGCATTTTTATGTTCCTACTTTTACACCGCAGCAAAAGCGGGTATTCCGCCAGCGATTGACGAATAACCATTCCGGTTTGGATATCCGTGAAATCGAAAGGGAATTGCATACGGCCTGCCAGATTCAGGCTTCCCTGCTTCCCAAATCGTTGCCCCAAAACGGGCGATATTTATTGGCAGCGCATTACCAGTCTGCAAAAACCATCAGCGGCGATTTTTACGATTATCTCCCGATTGATGAGAATCGCTTCGGTCTGGTCATCGGCGACGCCTGCGGGAAAGGTCTCCCGGCGGCCATGCTGATTTCGCAAATTCAGGCAATGATAAAGAGCGAAGCGAATAATGGTAAGCCAATCGAAATGATTTTGCAAAACCTCAACAAACAGATGGTGAGCTTCACGCCGAAAAATAAATTCGTCACCCTTTTCTATGGCATCTTCAATAAACCGACCCGCGAATTTATATTTGCTACCGCCGGCCACAGCTATCCAATACTTATACACGCAGACGGCAACTGCAAATACCTTCGGGCTGGCGGCCCCGGTCTGGGGATTATCGAAAACTCTGTCTACGAAACCGGTAATTTGCAGCTCAATGACGGTGACATCTTATTTCTTTATACCGATGGCATTACCGAAGCAATGACGCCAACCGGTGAAGAATATGGCGAACAGCGTTTGCTTAAGGCTCTGGTTCAAAATCGCAAAAAAGAGCCGCAGAAGTTGATCGAGGCAGTTTTGGAAAATGTTGATGCCTTTAATAATACGGGTTCTTTGCAAGATGACCGCACGGTGCTGGTTATGAAAATCATGAAATAGCGTCGGAGCAATCAGAGAGGGAAAATGATTCTTAATTTAACCGATATTTCCGATGAGCCGTTGCAAAGCCAAATCTCACGGCAGATTCGGGCAAAAATTCTGGCCGGAGACCTATCCGCAAACGAAAGCCTGCCTTCCATTCGCGTCTTCGCCAGGGAACACCGGGTGAGCGTGATTACCGTGCAGCGCGCCTACGACAATCTGATGCGGGAAGAGCTCATTCATTCCAGAAGGGGAAAAGGATTTTTTGTATCGGAGCTATCGGATTCCAATAAAAAGAAAATGGCGCAGCATCGGCTGGGCAAAAAAATGTCATGAACCGAGGATGATCATTTTTCAGAAGAAAAAGATAACAAAATATAAGGAGCACCATCATGCCGAACGCATTTGAACTCAAAGATGTGGTAAAGACCTACCCCGGTTTCCGGCTTGGCCCATTGAACCTGATACTGGAGCCGGGAACGGTGCTTGGTTACATCGGACCCAATGCTTCCGGGAAAACCACCACTATGCACTGCCTGGTTGGTTTGGTAAAAGCGGACAGCGGCTCGATGGAAGTTTTCGGGCGGCAGACCGCTCCCAACAAACCGGAGTGGAAATTTGATATCGGCTATGTGGGCGATGTTCACGTGTTTTACGAAAACTGGAGCGGCGAGAAAAACCTGCGCTTCCTCTCCCGGTTTTATCCCAACTGGTCCCAGGCCTTGGCCGAAAATCTGGCCAAACGGTTTGCCCTTCCCCTGGATAAAAAGGCGCGAACGCTTTCCAGCGGGAACCGGGTGAAACTCTCGCTGGTGGGCGCTTTGGCACATTCCCCGCGGCTGTTGTTATTGGATGAACCGACCGCCGGGCTGGATCCCGTCGTTCGAACGGAGGTGCTGGACGCCCTCTTCGAAATTCTGGAAGATGGGGAGCGTGCGATCTTCTACTCAACGCACATTTTAAGCGACATCAGCCGGCTGGCTGATGAGCTGGCATTTCTGGATAATGGGAGGCTTAAACTCCGGGCCAATAAAGATGACCTGACCGATCACTGGCGAAAAATATCATTTCGGTTTTCCGGCGACAACATCCAATTCGATGGTGCGGTGAGTCACCGTCAGGAAGGGAAGGATCACCAGGTCATCAGCTCCGATTATGAAGCGACGCTGCGGCAGCTTGGCGAAATCGGCGCCGAAAATATACTGGAGAACCGCATGAGCATCGATGAAATTGCGGTGCATATTCTCAAAGGAGGTAATGATGTGGCGGATTCTGAGGGCTGAAATTTGCTACAACAAGATTATCGTTGGGATTACCTGCGGTATTGCCTTATTCATAATTATCGTTAATTCTGTTCGAGGTTGGCCGAATCCGACATTAAATTTACGCGGTACAAAAGCGATCATGACGGTCGCTGTTGCGGTGGCTTGCTTTGTTAGTTTCCTGAAATTCTTTAAAGAGAAGAGAGAACGTTACTTGTCAATATTGCCACTTTCAATAAAAGAAGTGGGGGTCTCACGGCTGCTATTCATGGGGATTGTGTGGCTGAGTTTGGTTCTTTTGTTTTTGATTGGCAGTTCAACAGCACAACCCTATTGGGTAGATAATATTATTTGGGATACATTGTCCTTAACCGGTTTTATTATGATGATTAACGCCTATATTTTTATTCATCGTGATCTGACGATTCGTTTCCAGGATAGGTACCAAAAACTCATATTGATGATCTTATATTCCATATTGATAATTATGGGGTATTTAGTATGGTATTTGCTGTTTACCGTAGCAATACCTTACTTCAAATTTTTGGAACCGCTGAATCAATTTAAGAAGGACTTTCCGAATGTCTCTTCCGTCGCAATCGGAGCGATTTTTTTCAACCTGTGTGGGATTGGATTAACAGTGTTAAGTATTTTCATATTCAAAAACCGAAAGACCTATTTGGGGTAAGAATTCAAATTCGATTTGGAGATAATATGTGGCGACTCATTAAATCGGAATTTGCGTATCACCACAAGCTTTTTTGGGGATTTCTTATCATCATCCCGTTTTTCTGGCTTCTGGTCCGTTCCCTCGCCGTGGAGGATCTGCCTTTAGGAATGCTGCTTTTCGTCATGCTTTTCCTCATGCTGCAAAACTGGACTACCATTCGTAACAAAGACAGAAGGGAGAGGCTGCAGGCGCTGCTGCCGTTGCCGGCGTTTCAAACCGCCCTGGCACGCATGGCGGTTGTTGTTCTTGCCTCGCTGCTGTACGCCGCAATTCATTATTTCTTTGTGAATCGCATTTTTTCGGGGGAGCCCTTCGATATGCCTTTTATGCTGAAAGTCTGTGCGATTGTGATCATCGGATTTTCACTGTACTTCGCACTGCGAGATTTTTTTGCCGGATTTTTTCGAAAATTTGGTATCGCTAAAAACAGCATTGTGATCGGTGCGGTGCTGGTTCTGCTGGGACTGAATTTTTTGGGCATTTTTGCCATGCACCTGGCTAAAACGACCGGAAAATCGCCCGTCGATCTCAGACCATTCCTGCTCTTTATTGTAAAGAGTGACCCTTTTGCCGGAGAATACGGAATTCTGAAATTTTTTGTCTGGATAACTATATTCAGCGCCTTAACTGTCATCACTTTCAAGCGGCGCAAATCTTATCTTGATTAAGGGGAAGAAACATGTTACTCATTCTCAAAGCCGAAATTGGCTACAATAAAAAGCTCATCCTGGGCAGTTTTGCCTTTGTGTTAGTCCTTTGTCTGTTTGAAGTCCTGAGCGCCGGTGTAAGAATTGGTTATGTTTTAATCGCTTCTTACCTGCTGACTGTTTTGTGGAATGTTTTCCGGAATAAAGAGCGGCGGGAGTATCAGCTCATGCATCTGCCGCTTTCCACCCGGGAAATCGCCGCAGCGCGAATTCTGATGATCGTGCTTGCCTGTGCCAGTCTGGGCTTGTTCTATTTTTTAACCTATACTGTATTCCACCTGAAAACACCGGATGCACCAATTAAGCTGGTTGCTTACCTGGGAATCATGCTCACCGGGTTTTCGCTCTATTTTTTCACACGCGACTTCTGGTCGGCTTCCTGGGGAAATATGAAGTTCACCGCAAAGGACTTTAAGGCGATCATGATCCTGGCATTTATCGGCATCAATTTCCTGCTGATAATCGCCATTATTCAGACCAGATCCACCGGCCGTATTCATCCGTTCATTCGTTTTCTGGATAAAATAAATATGCTTGCCGATCCGACCGGCAGAATTTATCAAATTTTGATCTTTGCCGCTCTGAGCCTGGTTTTGGCGTCTTTTACGGTCCTTACTTATGGCCGGCGTAATTCCTACTTGAGATGATGGAGGCAAACCATGTGGAATATTATCTTCGCAGAGTTTCGCTACACTTACAAATTGGCACTGGTATTGGCCGGATTTATCATTCCGGCGGCTTTATTCTATATTCAAACCAGCCCCACCGCTGGCATTAGTTCCATGCTGTTCCCGTTGTGTGCAGCGACTATTTTACAGTTGCTTATTTTCAGAAGCATGGAAAAAAGGGAGCGCCAGAACATACTTCTGCCATTATCGGTTCACCGGATTGCACTGGCGAGGGTATCGCTGATTGTGCTGCCGGCAGTCTTTTTTTACGGAATCTACTTTTTCCTGCGCCTTCTATTCGGCGATACCGGCAGCATCTGGCACCATGACCCATTTGATATGATGATGTTTTTCGGGCTGGTGCTTCTGGGGTTTTCCGTCTTCCTGATTTTGCACGACCTGTTTGTCTCTATCTTTAAGAACTACAAGGCCGCGGAATTCGACGTCGTTGTGCTGCTGGTCATCATATCGGGGGTTTTATTGGGGATTCCCCTGGCATTGGCGGTTGCATGGAAAAATCCCTCCCTCAAAATGCTGCAGGTATTTTGCTTCATAGCGGGATTTGTTTTCCTCTACCCGGCAGTGTTCAGCTTTGAACGGCGGCGGTCATATATGGAATAGGGTAAAAAGGCTCGGGGCAATAATTGAATTGAGCTAACTTTATCTGTCTCGTTAATGTTTGTTGAGCAATTTAATATTGGACGTAAGGAATGTTTTCAATACTGCCTCTCCCGCTTTAGAGAAACGGGAGAGGCGCATAAGATAGCCGCAATTTGCCTGCTTTAAATCGGCCATTATTGCGCTTGCCCGACATAGAGACAATAGCAATTTTGCATTATGGTAATGTGATCTCTATTTAATAAACTCTACGACATCTGCGGTTATAAAGTACCTGGCTTCAGTATATACAAAAGTATTTAATACCTCGGTATCCTGACGTATGTTCACAAGTGCCAATTTTTTCCCCTCCATACTGCCGTACTGTTCCTGAAAATTTTTCCACAAATCTTTTACGGCACTGTCATACGGTTTCTCAACGCCGGAGACTCTGACTAAGCCGAATGTCCCCACACCTGAACCCTGCGCGGCACTGACCCCAAAAAGATAACCCTGCATTGCCGAACCCTGCACATTGCGGGCAACAATATTGAAATTCGCCTGGGACAGTTCCACATTTGTCAAATTATCCGCTCTGAATGCTCCCATCGAGCCGCATCCGGACAGGATAACCAATAGAAGGACGGAACCTAAACAGATGATATTCTTCTTCATTTCAATCTCCTTCATAATTTTAATTTTATTCTATCGAAGATTGCGCTAATCAGGAAAACAGTAATTTTAATCCAATTAATTGACCCCAAATCCATATTCAACTACGCCGTCTTACTCGGTATTCCGGTAACCTCTAATTACGTCATTAAAACATATTGGTTACAGATTTTTAGACTGCAGCTGATGAGACAGTGATAAAATAACTGGTAACGCCCTTTTAACTAAGCATCAGCTCGCCTGCTGCCGCTCATTACGTTGACTGTCGCATTATTAAATCCGCTTCAATCAAAATAGAGGACCTGGCTGATCTTTTTTATATTCAATTAAGCCTTCCTTTTCCAGCAATCTATCGATAAAATTGTTCCCAATATTTGCGTTGTAAACATGCGCGGCGGCAACAGATCCTCTAATATTTCCAATGTACCAGCCGATTCCCAGGAAACCGGCTGCACTCGCCAGGCCATACTGTTCTTTAACTGCCGCATCCCGGATTGCCCAGATGAATAATCCGTTGACTATAAATGAGGTAATACCGGTTCCTTTCCGGCCGGAATATATATAGCCGGCACCGGGAATAATGGATGACATTATACCTGCGTAAACCGGATTTTTGCGGGGAAGCTTCGGAACATTTTTCAGAGAACGAATGATGTTTTCGGAGGATACTTTCAGGGGAGAATCCTGCTCGATCATCTCTAATTTCTCGACGGCCATCTGCCAGTCAAAGATTCGGGCGTAAGAAATGCCTAATAGTAGTTGGTTTTCGCTAAAAAGCAGATCATCGGGGCTGCGATCACCCCATTCCAGAGCAGAGATTGCTTTTTGATAGTTGTCCAGATGATAATAGCTTTTTCCGAGGTAATGGGTCATTTCCGCCCGTAAAATGGCATCTGGAGTAAAATAAATCCGCTGCTTATCAAAAAATGAAATATATTCCCTGTAATCCGCTGCGTGGAAATAGCACAAGCCGATGCTTCTCAACAAACTCGCTTTGTTGGCGGAATCTGCAGCGGCATAAACAAGCCGATAATATTCGGTGACGGCTCTTTCATATTCCCCTTCGCGAAATAAATAGTCAGCAAATCCCGCATCCGCAATTTTCCGTTTATAAGGCATGACATCATCCGGTTTAATGCCGGTTCTGTTAAATTGTAAATAAGAATAAGTAATCTTAGACCGGGTGGTTGATTCCTTCATTGATACAGGATCGTACCACCGGATTTTGCCATTTATTTGAATGGCAGGATAAAGATAAAGCTCGTGTCCACAACGCAACAACCGTTCGAAGCTATTAAAATATGCCACATACCAGGGTAGTATATGGAGTGCGTGTTTTGCATACTGCGAGCAGGAAGGATACATGGGACATATATCTCCTCCCTTCACCGGGGAAAGCCATCTTTGATAAAAATCGAGAAAGGTGCTCCCTTCTTCTCCGTATTTCTGCCAGGAACTGTTAGCTATTCTAAGAGGAGGTTCTTGCTCCCAGTCCCGAGCAGGGCAGGGCGGAATATAAAAATTGGAGGAGCAGAAAATAACCAATGTTATTATGCAAAAGATTTTATTTTGATAATCCATCGAATTTATTTGATAGTGAATTTGCCAACGCCGGCGGCTTTAAATTTTAACTAAATCCTTTGCATACTTTTCGCTGATTTTTGCCAAAACTTCCTCACGATCGATTTCCGCCGGTTCACCAAATAAAATAGTTTGAAATACATTATCAAGACATGATTCAACACACCCGGTTCTGGTTGTTCTGCTTTCGTTCCTTTCGGCTTGATTATAAATGACATTATTCAGAACCAGTTTTTCCTGAAGTATATCATACATCTGGAATTCAATTGTCATGAGATATGTTTTTTCATATTCGGTTTCCAGTTCCTTCTTTCCTTCCTCATTTTCGATATACTGGTCAATCGAGCGGTCAATAATATTTTCATTTTCGATATAGGCAAACAAAATATATTTTGCGTCAGGCATTGTATCCCTGACGAAACGGACTGATTCCCATCGAATCGCCTTCTCCATATCAAAATTGCCCATTATTTCGAAGTATTTTTCTTTGCCAATTTTAGTCATAAATTGGAGCGTATTAACAATGTGAATATTATGGGCACCTTTGAGTTTTTCAACAAAAACATTGGAAAGGATGGCGCCATATTTAATCCGTTCTTCAGAAGTCAGATTTATTAATTCGGAAGAAATCCCGCCGATTATCATTTCACTATTTTTAAATTGATTATATGTAAATCCGGTGTCTTTAAAAATGACATCGTTTGTCAAGTGATGGCCAGCCCCGCATGAGCAGAAGATAATTGAAAGCATGATCAAAAAATTCGGAAACCTTATCTTCATGTGATTCTTCATGAGATCGCTCCTCATTTTTAATTGGTTGAATTTACTCCTGCTTTTAGCAATTATATCTGGCTAGTCATATTTTTCGGGATATGATAATCGCAACGCTGCGGGGGCATCCTGACCGGGGCCTTTTTGACTTTTTCACTCTAATCCCCAAAATATTACTTAATAATTTAAGATATTCTGTAAAATAGTCAAGGTTTCGCAACGCAATTTGCAAAATATTCCATGAGCTTGCCAGCAACCTGAAAAATCAGGCTGTGAAGTCGATCCGAAATTAATATCCTCCCTATTCAATTCTTTCCCTTTTTAGCTCATTTACACCCATGTTCCACGCCGATGGGCGTGGACAACAATTATCCTCAATTACGTGTCCATGCCGATGGGCAAAAGCGCTTCGGAGCTACGGCTTTGTTAGTTTGTAGCAGTCAGTTTAATGTTGAAACCAAATTAAAGGAGTCGTCATGAAGTTTTACAAATCGTTGTTCTTGTTTTTACTCATTAATTTATTCGCCGCTTACCCGCTATTCACGCAGGAAGCATCAAAGAGCGGGACTATTAAAGGAAGGCTGTTCGACCATGAAACAAAGATTCCGTTGGTGGCGGCCAATGTGGAAATCCTGGATAGCGGGATGGGTGCCGCAACCGATATCGATGGCAATTATGTAATTGATAATGTTCCGGTGGGAAGCTATTCACTACAGTTTTCCTATCTCGGCTATGAGCCAGTTACCCGCACCGACGTCATTGTTCGTTCCGGACGTTTGACCTTTATCAACGCTGATCTTAAAACATCAGCACTGGAAACAGAGGCGGTGGTGGTGAATGCCGGGTATTTCACGCAAACAGAGGAACAGCCCACAAGCATTGCCAATTTCACCGCCGAGGAAATTCGCCGGGCGCCGGGTTCCGCCGGCGACGTGAGCCGCATTATTTACGGTTTGCCGGCTGTCGCTAAAGTCAACGATACCAAGAACAGCCTGATCGTCAGGGGCGGATCGCCGCTGGAAAACGGGTTTTACGTGGATAATATTGAGGTAAATAATATTAACCACTTCCCGGAGCAGGGTTCTTCCGGCGGGCCCATCGGGATGCTCAACGTGGACTTCGTGGAAGATGTCAATTTTTACACTGGCGGATATTCGGCCGATTACGGTGACCGGCTTTCTTCCATAATGGAGCTGCGCCTGCGGGAAGGCAACCGAGACGAGTTCGACTCCCAACTGGATCTGAATTTCAGCGGATTTGGGGCGGCGGCGGAAGGCCCCCTTTTCAATGGAAAAGGATCCTGGATGTTGTCCGGTCGGCGAAGCTTCCTCGATTTTATCGTCGGCGCTATCGGAGAAAATTCCTCCTCGGTTCCGCAGTATGGGGATGTACAGGGCAAGGTTGTTTACGATCTTTCGCCGGCAAACCGGATTACGCTTCTGGATATCGGCGGACTGGATGCAATCAGCAATAAAAAGGATGATGCCGTCAAGGATGAATCAAATATGTATAATGATTTTCAGATACTGCAGAACACCGCCGGATTAAACTGGCGGCACTTGTGGGGCAAAACAGGATATTCCAATACCGCATTTTCCCATTCCATCACCCGCTATGATTTTTCGATTTTTGATACCCGTTATTATAAGGACACCGGTGAGGAAAGAATCATCACCGACCAGAATTCGATGGAGCAGGAATACCGGCTACGGAATTTTAATCATTTGAGAATCAATGATGCCAACAAGCTGGATTTTGGTGTGGAAGGAAAACTGCTCGGCGTGGATTATGACAACTACTATGGCCATTACAATGATCTTCTGGGCAACGTAACACCGATTTTAATGGTGAAAGATGAAAAATCTGCCGCCAAGCTGCACGGATTTTTGAGCTATAGCTGGAAACCGTTTTCGAAGTTGACATTAACGCCGGGTGTCAGGGTTGGGCATTTCACTTATAACGCCAACACCAATATTTCACCCCGGTTTTCCGCTTCCTTGCAGCTTACGTCCAAAACAGCGCTTAACTTTGCCACCGGGATCTATCATCAGAATTTGCCGCTGGTACTGCTTTCGCAAGAAGCGGAACACAAAAATATGAAAGACCCGGAAGCGCGCCATGTTGTTCTGGGCGTAAGCCATCTCCTGACCGAAAATACCCGCCTGACCCTAGAGGTATATGATAAACAATATTACTACTTCCCGATGGATCCCGCCCAGCCTGAATTATTCGTGATCGATGAAATCAATTTTACCTCGCTTTTCCTGCCGCATGAGACCCTGGTTGACAACGGGCGCGCCCACTCGCAGGGCGTTGAAATCATGCTGCAGAAGAAGCTTGCGGAAAACATTTACGGGATGGCCGGCGCTTCTTATTTTAGTTCACGATATCGTGACTACAATAATCAATGGCGCAACAGGGTAGTGGATAACAGGATCAATTTTAATGTTGAGGGCGGTTACAAACCGAACAATAAATGGGAGTTCAGCATGCGCTGGATTTATGCCGGCGGCGCTCCCTTCACACCGTTCGATGTAGCGGCATCGCAGGCCGCACACCGCGGCATATTCGATGAAAATCGCATAAACAACAGCCGCATGCCGGATTACCACTCGCTGAATGTCCGTTTCGACCGCCGCTTCTATTTTCATAATTCAAACATGGTCTTTTATTTGAGCGTTTGGAATGCTTACGGGCGTGAAAATATCGGCAGCTATTATTGGAACGAGATGGACAATAAGGAGGAATCCCAAACGCAGTGGAGCACCCTGCCCATATTTGGCGTGGAGTTTGAATTTTGATCTCCCATCCACGAGTTAAGCAGGTTCGCCGGATTCCGGAATATTCTGTTCTGTATCCCGGCAGGAAGACAAATGATTTTTCCAGAAGTTATATGTTAAATAGCTATCCGGGAAATGACAGCGTCGTGCAGATCGCTGAAAAATTTAAGTCTGCACTGCCGGGATGGATTTATCGCTTGTGCGAACAGGATGCCGGGACCGTATGGACGAAACCACTGCTGGATAAACCGGGTGAAACAATTTTAGGCGCAAATCTAAAGCACCTGGAATGGCGCATCTCTATGTTGCAGGACCAACTGCATCCCGAGCGGTTCCATTTTTCGCTGCTCATCAATTTCAACACATTTTGGGCAAAGTGCCGGTTTTGGCCGATCAGAGTGATTGGAAATCGAGTTTTCATAGCAACGTTGAGAAAATTGGCGTATCCGGCCCCGAACAGTTAATTGTTAAAATCCATTTATCCATTTTCTAGGGGAGACCACATTAGCGCGTGATGTGGTCTTCTCTTTTTTGAGGTTGATAAATTGGACGCTATGCCGTATTTTACAGCGTGAATGTATCAATTGACATTTTGGGTATCATTTATATACTCGGTGTTATTCAGGGATTTTTACTGACAATTCTTCTTTTCTCCAAATATCGCAAATCGGAAGCCAATATTATTCTGGCCTGGCTGGTTCTTCTATACTCTGTGTTTATTGTTCAGGTGCTTCTGTTCAGGGTGCCGGAAATCGTAGTCAACTATCCTCATTTGTTGTTGCTTTTTGACGGGCTCCCTTTTCTTTTCGGCCCCCTTCACCTGATCTATGTCGGCAAACTGACCGACACCCGCCTTAAGTTTGCACAGCCCCACTGGTTCCATTTTGTCCCATTCATCGTTTTTAAGCTCTACTACCTTCGAATATTTTTGCTTTCAAAAGAGGAGCTGTATGCGGTAATTTTGCAGGTGCAGCAAAATATGCGACCGTTACACCTCACAATCTCCGGTATGCTGGTGGCGGTTCAGGGCATGGTTTATGTGATCACCGCGCTTTATGTCTTTAAAGAATATTCAAACAAAATAAAATTCACCTTCTCATCGCTGGAGAAAATCAACCTTTCCTGGCTGAGATATTTTACCATTCTGGCGCTGATTGTTTGGTCAATCGAATTTGTGGATGATGTTCTAAGAATCGGTGGAATCGATTTGCACTCACTGACGGTCCTGGTTCCGCTACTGACATCCCTGTTTGTTTACGCCATTGGTTACATCGGCATGTTCAAGACCGAGATATTTCTTCAATCAGAAATATCTGATAATATTCATGACGCGAAAGACCTGGCAGCAGGAATCGTAGAAACGGAAAGCCCCGGCACCGCTGACCGGAAATATCAAAAGTCCGGGCTTACAGAAGAAAAAGCGAACGAATATCTGGAAAAACTAAAATCGTTGATGGAACATGAGCGTCTTTACATGAATCCTGAGTTGACCTTGCGGGATCTTTCGGCAAACCTGGGAACTTCCACCCACAATATTTCGGAAGTCATCAATACGAATCTCAATCAAAACTTTTTCGATTTCATAAATCATTACCGGGTTGGGAAGGTGAAAGAAGATTTGCTGAACAGCAAGAAAGATCATCTCACACTATTCGGCATCGCCGTGGAAGCCGGTTTTAATTCCAAGTCCGGTTTCAACGCCATTTTCAAACGCTACACCGGCCAGACCCCCTCAGAATATAGGAACAACATCAAGCAAAGGGGAAAAAGGAGATAGCCTTTCCTTTTCTGTGGTTCATAAATGGAGTAAGGTATTTTTTTAGACAGGATAAACAAGATATATGCCGTGTACACCGCCATGTGACAAGATAACTATATAAGGAGAGTAGGATTTATCCTGGCTTATCATCTGTTTTAAATTTTTAACCTCACCCAAATCAGTTATCTTACAAGGGATTTATGCCCATGCTATCCCGACAAGCCCCATTTTAGGGGTGTTATTCTTACCCGCCGCCCGGCCAGGCAATTCAAATCATTATTCCATCATAAATTTATGGGACATTTTTTACTGACTTCGGTGGGAGTCTCTGTAACAAGAATATTGACTTCCGGCATTTGGCGATTCACTCGATTGAGAGCCTGGGTTAAAAAACTGATAGGGATAAATGGTTTTAAAACCAGTTACCCATGCATATCAGGAAGTATTTCACTGTCCTGTTTTATCATTCGATTAACGCAATCTGTTTAAATGGTCTCACCTTCTCCGCATACGGAAGGCATTCTGATGCCAAGTTTGTTTTGTTCGTTCCTGGAGCCAATTTCCATTTGTTCCAGGAGCAAAACTTAGATCTTTCGAAATTATCATCCAAATATAGTCCCTACGGCTTCCATCACATGAAATTACACCTGTGCCTCAATCACGTCTTAAAATTCATGGCAGGTCTTTGGCAAAGGGTGATCCGCTCGGATATCACCGACAGCCTGCTTTCTCATTTTAAATGGAGATCGTTTTCTCCGGCCGGATTAACGGCTTCGATGAGCACGGCGTCACCTTTTTTAACGGCGGAGATACCAGATATAAGGCACCCGCGCCTTCCGCTTTTGGTTTAAGAAAACTCTTGACAAATTTATTTCCTTTTCTTAAAATCAAAAGGAAATGAAAGTATATGAAACGATATGAAAGTAACAATGGGTTTAAATGATACAATAAGCAAGTATAAGCACTAATACCAAATTGACCCCCATGCAGTAATTGTTTTCGCGAACCTATTTTTAAAGAAAGATTTTAGATTTTAAAAGATGCTGACCGAAGAGAGAAGACGAAGAATACAGGAAATTCTGCAGACCCAGAAACGCATTCTGGTGAATGAAATTGCAGATGATTTTAATATTTCGGCAGTGACAATCCGGAAAGACCTGGAAATATTGGAAAAGCGGGGCGTCCTGAGCCGCGTACATGGCGGGGCTATTGTTAATCATTCTTCCGTGCAGGACCTGGCGGTGAATGAGAAAGAGAGAATCAATGTCCAGGAAAAAAACAAGATCGCCCGGAAAGCTGAAAGCCTGATTAAAAGCGGAGATGTGATTATCCTGGATTCGGGTTCGACTACAACCGCGCTTGCCCGCCACCTTAAATTCAAGAAAGATATCACCGTTATTACCAACGCGGTCAATATCGCATCCGAACTTACCGCCAGTGAAGTGAATGTCATCCTGACCGGAGGGAACCTGAGGGAGAAGTCATTTTCGCTGGTAGGGCCTATTGCTGAAGAGTCATTAAAATTAATTACGGCCGATAAGCTTTTTCTCGGCGTGGATGGAATTGATTTTGAGCGTGGTTTGACAACTCCGAATATAATGGAGGCAAAGGTCAACCGCATGATGATCCAGGCGGCGGATGAAGTCATTCTTCTGGCCGACTCCTCCAAGTTTGGCCGCCGGAGTCTGGGTGTAATTGATGAAGTAAAATCCGTTGATAAATTGATTACCGATAAGAGGGTTTCCAAATCGAATGTTGCATCGCTGGAAAATTTAGGTATAGAAGTTATTCTGGCTTAATGTCTATTTAAGGAGTATTATTATGAGCATTACGGTATCGGGTCAAAGCATTACCTACCAGGAAATTGTCAGACAACAGAAAGGCTGGAAAAAAGCTCTGGCAAAACTCGAGTCTGAAAGCAAGAAAAATCTGGACCTCTTTAACAAATATAAAGATAGGACCTGGGTATTTACGGGATGCGGCACCTCCTATTACCTGGCACAAACTGCCAGCACGATTTTTGAGATGCTTACCGGTATTCATACCAAAACAATCCCCGCATCCGAAATTCTGATTTTCCCCAAACTTGTTTTTAATCCCGCTTCAAAGTATCTGATTGTTCCCATATCCCGTTCAGGCGAATCCACGGAAGTTGTGCTTGCCGCTCAAAAAGCGCGGGATGAATTAAAAATTCCCACCCTGGCGGTGTCCTGCAATCCCGATTCAAAATTGGTAAAAGGAAGCGAACACAGCATAACATTCCCCTTTGAGAAAGAAAAGAGCGTGGTAATGACCGGCTCATTTACCACCATGTTGTTGAGCGTTGTGCATCTGGCTTCGCTCAGCAGTTCAGATCCGGAGATCAGGGAAAAGCTGCTGAGTCTGGCGGACGCCAGCGAAACCCTGATGCGGAAATATGAACCGATTGTCCGCAAAATTGTGGAAGATCCCAACCTGAATCACTTCGTGTTTCTGGGGCAGGGGCCATTTCTTGGCCTCGCCAACGAGGCGGCGCTGAAAATCCAGGAGATGTCGATTTCCCTCTCGCAAAGCTATCATGCGCTGGAATATCGTCATGGACCAAAATCGACTGCCGCCGCAAACACGCTGATTACTCTGCTTCTCTCGGAAGAAGGAAAGAAATATGAATCGCATCTGGCCGAGGATTTGAAGGCATTGGGCGCAAAAACCTTTATTCTGCAGGGCGAAAGCTATTCCACATTGTCCGAAGAAATTCATGACGTTGTGAATGTGCCATCGCGCTACGGCGATGTTTTCAACGCCTTCCTTTATATGCCGCTGCTGCAATTGCTGGGCTATTATAAGGCCATCGCCAAGAATATTAACCCTGACAATCCCAAAAATCTGTCTGCCGTCGTTACCTTCGAAACTATAGGAAATGGTAAATATGAATAATGAAAAATTAGATGTAATTGTTGCCGGAGAACTGAATATCGATCTCGTGCTGTGGGACGTCCCCATGCCCGAGTATGAAAAGGAAAAACTGGCAAAAGATATGCGGTTTGCCATGGGCAGTTCTTCTGCCATAACCGCTCATAACCTCTCCGCACTGGG
This sequence comes from Calditrichia bacterium, assembly GCA_037381445.1. Taxonomy (GTDB): domain Bacteria; phylum Calditrichota; class Calditrichia; order RBG-13-44-9; family RBG-13-44-9; genus JARRQT01. The sequence continues at coordinate 21,322 of JARRQT010000085.1, read as the reverse complement.
TACCGGGGTTGGTTTTATCGGGAAAGCCGGCAGTGACAGTTTCGGGGACTTTATGATTCAGCAACTTCAAAAGGGTGATGTTGATACCTCGAAGATCATTCAGGATGCTTCGCTGAAAACGGGCGCCACCATCGTGCTGGCCAACCCTCCCAAGAAGGCCCTTCTGACCTATATGGGCGCCATGACGGAAATGAAAATTGATGACGTAAATTGGGATTATGTCGGCAGCGCACAGCATCTTCATATGGGTTGTTATTATCTTCAGACCGGTTTGCTGCCTGACGTTCCCCGGCTGTTCGCCCGGGCGAAAGAAATGGGACTGACCACGTCACTGGACACAAACTGGGATCCTTCCGAGAACTGGGATGAAGAAATTAACCGGGTGTTAGAATTCACCGATGTTTTTCTGCCGAATGACGATGAGGCCATTCGCATTGCCCATGCTTCCAATCTGGAGGAGGCCATTGAAAAATTGAGCCAAAAGGTGAAAGTGCTGGCCATCAAGAAAGGCAAGGAAGGTGCTGTGGTGGCAACTGGTGGTAAGCTGTATGAAGACCGCGGATTTACGGTTGAAGCTGTTGAAACAACCGGGGCAGGGGACAGCTTCAATGCCGGATTTCTGCACAAATTTCTGCAGAAAGCGGATTGGGAAGAATGCCTGCGCTACGGCAACGCCTGCGGTGCACTGGCCGTGACCGCCCTGGGGGGCACCGGAGCGTTTCAGGATAGGGCAAATGTGCAGGACAAATTAAAAGGTATCATCGGCTGATGGAAAATCCGCTTCGGAAAATAATTCAGGCCCACAAAAATGAAAAACCGGTGGGCATCTATTCGGTCTGTTCGGCCAATCCCTTTGTGCTGGAAGCCTCGATGCATCAGGCAAAGGAAGATGGTTCCGAGCTTTTGATCGAATCCACTTCAAATCAGGTGGATCAATTCGGAGGCTACACCGGACTTACTCCCCGGCAGTTTAAGGATTTTGTCTTCAATATTGCGAAAACAGCCGGTCTCCCGGCGGGACGGATTATTCTGGGAGGCGACCATCTCGGACCCAATGCCTGGCAAAATCAGAATTCCGCGATTGCCATGGAGAATGCGCGGGAACTGATCAGGGCCTATGTTGAAGCAGGATTTACCAAAATCCACCTGGATACCAGCATGCGCTGCGCCGATGATCCCGGAGATCCCCACTCCTTGTTTGATACGCGGACCGTGGCCCGAAGGGCGGCGGAGCTTTGTGAAGTGGCGGAGAACGCAGCCGCACAGCGGAGCGCTGATCTGTCCGCTCCCGTTTACGTGATTGGAACGGACGTGCCTATCCCGGGGGGCGCACAGGAGGAGTTGTCTTCCCTGCGGATAACCCCGGTGAATGAACTGGAGGAAACCATTGAGATTACCCGGAAGGCATTTTTTGAAAGAGGGTTGCAGGATGCCTGGGAAAGAGTGCTGGCGGTAGTTGTGCAGCCCGGCGTTGAATTCGGCGATACGAATGTGTTTGAATACGACCGCGCCCGGGCGCAGGATCTTTCACAATTTATTGACCGTTATCCGAATCTCCTGTTCGAGGCCCATTCCACAGATTATCAGAAGAAAGAAATGCTGCGAATGATGGTAGAAGACCACTTTGCAATCCTGAAGGTCGGCCCCTGGCTTACCTTTGCGCTAAGGGAAGCGGTTTTTGCGCTTTCTCATATTGAGGATGAATGGGTCGCACGGAAGAAGGGTGAAACTATTTCCGACATCCGGACCGTGCTGGATCGCGCTATGTTAAATAATCCGGGATACTGGCGAAAGCATTATCATGGCGACGACCATTCTCTCGCCTTTGCCCGCCGCTATAGTTACAGCGACCGTTTGAGATACTACTGGCCCGATCCTTCCGTTGAAAAAGCATTGCAGCAACTCATAAAAAACCTTCAGCAATATTCACCACCTCTGACATTGCTCAGCCAATACCTGCCCGGACAATATTTTGCCGTTAGAGAGGGCTTAATCGAAAATACTCCGACCGTCCTGATGAGACATAAAATAAGAGAGGTCTTAAAAATGTATTCCTATGCTGCCTCCGGAAGGCAGAAAAATTAATGTCATCGGCAGGATGACCTGTAAGATTGTTAAATGGATGGTTTGGTATTTGGTTATATAGGTAGATTACATAACAAACATAAAAGAATTATTGAAAAACCTGGCAAATAGTATTAGTATTCGTTGTTTGAAGTGTTTTGAAAGGAGGAAGTTTTGAAATCCAGATTGTGGCTGATATTCGCTCTGATTACGACAAGTTTCTGGGGAGTATGGGGCGCGCTGATTGAAATTCCTGAGAAGGCGGGTTTTCCTGCGACTTTGGGTTATTCGGTTTGGGCACTCACAATGATTCCGCCGGCATTGGTGGCATTAAAGATTATAAACTGGAAACTGGAATTTAATTTACGTTCCATTGTGCTAGGTGCAATTATCGGATTTTTGGGGGCTGGCGGTCAGCTGATATTATTCCAGGCCTTACGAATGGGACCCGCCTATATTGTATTTCCATTTATTTCCCTGTCTCCGGTCATTACCATTCTGCTTTCCTACTGGTTCCTGAAAGAGCGGGCCAGCAAAAGAGGATGGGCGGGCATCGTCTTGGCCCTTCTCGCAATTCCGCTGCTTTCCTATCAACCGCCCAACAACGGCGGGGCCAGCGGTTATCTATGGATTATTCTCTCCCTTCTGGTATTCCTGGCCTGGGGAATTCAGGCATACGTTATGAAGTTCGCCAATGAAACCATGAAAGCTGAAAGCATTTTCTTCTACATGATGGTCACAGGCATTTTGTTAATTCCCTTCGCGCTGGTGATGACCGATTTTTCCCAGCCTATAAATTGGGGATTTAAAGGTCCGTACCTGGCGGCCATAATCCAAATCCTGAACGCTGTCGGAGCTCTGACTCTCGTTTACGCTTTCCGTCATGGAAAAGCAATTATTGTAAGTCCGCTCACCAATGCGGGTGCGCCGGTTATTACCATCATCATTTCGCTGGCAATCTACGCTGTTATTCCCCATCCGATTATTGTGACCGGGATGGTATTTGCCGTCGTCGCCTCGCTGTTGATGGCCATTGAACCGGAAGAAGAGCCGTCGGAAGAAGTGCAGCAAGTTGCCCAAAAAGTATGAGATAAACCGCAAGCAGCGTCAATCTTCATTCGCCCGGCGGCGGACAGGAAAAGAAAGAGTTAAAAAGGTATCATAATTTAAGTGATGTATTTCCATGGTTATATCTTTTAAAAATTTAAAAGCAGGTTTTTTGAAAAAAGCAAAGCTTTCCGCCTGGACCTACCTCCCGGGCTATGAGTATATGATGTCCCTGTTTCTGCTGATTTTTTTCTGGTGTTTTTTGAATCCCCAGGGCATAAATGCACAGACCGAAAGAGTGTCGCAATTTCCACAGGAAAGTTCCGGCACTCTTTCCTTTTCTGCGGATGTCTGCCAGTATCAGGCGCCCGAGGGAATGACCCGGGTCGAGGTATTGTATTCACTTCCGCTATCCCAACTGATTTCTCAACAGCCCCGGAATGATACTACGATTCTCGTCGTAAATGTCAGAATTACCGGACCCGATTCCGCTACCCTGGCCTCAATCCAGCAGAAGAAGGCCATATCCCTGAATCGTGTTCAGGATCTTCAAAACGGATACAATTTCATCGATATTAAAAGATTCAATCTTAAACCTGCCGCGATGCATTTGCAGATATCCATCAGCGATTCGGTAACCAGAAGAGAAGGTCTTTTGAATGCCGGTTTTCGGGTTAGGGATTTTTCCGACCAATTGAATTTAAGTGATTTATATCTTATTTCTGGTATTCAAAAAACTACTGAAAAGAACGATTTTGTTAAAAATGGATTACTGATGGTGCCGGTTCCTTCGCATCGCTTCTGGTCCGGGGAGCAACAGAAAAATGGATATGTCTATTATGAAATCAATAATATGCCTTTTCAGGCGGACCAAACCGCTTATTATGAAACCAATTTTGCTGTTTCCGATCTGGCAGGAAATGAAATTGTGCGAAAATCCCATAATGCCATCCGCAAGAACTCGTCAAATTCAGCGAGAATAGAAATAATTCCCATTTCTGAATTGAAGACCGGAATTTATAAGTTTACTGTTACCCTGACCGATCTGGAGTATGAAAATTCGATCAGCAAATCTGCTTATTTCAGCATCGTTTCGGACAGTTCCTCGAATCACATGGTTCTTCCCATGACCGAAGCTGACATAAAAAATTACTATGATCAGATAAAGTATATTGCGACCAATGCGGAGAAGAAAATATTCATGGAACTGGATCCTGAAGGGAAGCAGGAATTTCTGCTGAAATTCTGGAAATCCAAGGATCCTGACCCCGCAACGCCCCAAAATGAGTTTATGGTAGAGCATTTTCGACGGATTGCCTACTGCAAGCAGAATTTCCCCGGCGGCATTAATTCTGATATGGGAAGAATATATATAAAATATGGCCCGCCATTTCAGATTACCCGAAAAGCATCACCCGTTGCATCCAGCAAGGGAAGTGAGATCTGGACGTACAGCCTCAACGGCACCACCGAATTTGTTTTTGTTGACCGCGTGGGAGATGGTCATTACGTGCTGGTAGATTCCACATCACCCGATGAAATTCACAATCCTAATTGGGAGGACGATGTCATGCGTTCCTATCCCGAGAGCAATAAGCCATATTTAAATAATTGAAATTCATAGTCTTGAGCGTATGTAGTATTTTGTAATATTTTGTTTTGCCGGTAGCTGAGAGGGATCGAAAATAATAGAACTTGATTCTATCTAATCAAAGGAGGTACTAATATGCAAAAAACAAACAAATTCTTTGTTTTGTTTGCCTTTCTTCTTTTGCTCCTGCTTACCGTGGGGTCCGCGGCATGGGCCGCCAGCACAGGTAAGATAGCGGGTCAGGTGGTTGATAAGGACACCAAAGAGCCGCTTCCCGGAGTGAACGTAATTATTGAAGGCACCACCATGGGTGCGGCAACGGACGCGGACGGTTTCTATTTTATTATCAATGTCCCTCCCGGCAAATACCAGGTAAAATCGATGATGGTCGGATATGCCACCATGGTGAAGGAAAATGTGCAGGTGAGCGTCAGCCAGACAACCACGCTGAATTTTAGTATCGGACAGGAAAGCGTTAAGGGGGAGACGGTTGTCGTGGAAGCAAGCCGACCGGTTATTCAGATGGATGTCTCCTCCAGTCAGAAAATTGTCACCAGCGAAGCAATTATGGACCGACCGGTAGATAACCTGGAAGAAGTATTATCGACTGAGGCCGGTATTCAGTTGCATGCCTCCACCGATGGGACCGGATTGCTGGTTCGCGGCGGCGGTCTGAATGAAACGGACATCGTTGTTGACGGGCTTTCCACGCGGAATGAGAGAAACCAGCAGCCTATGACTACCCTGAATCTGTCGGCCGTACAGGAAATTGAAGTCTTGACCGGTGGATTCACCGCCGAATATGGTGATATCCGTTCCGGTTTGGTGAATGTGGTGACCAAGGAAGGGAGCATGGACCGTTATTCCTTTAATCTGGACGCTCGCATGAGTCCCCCCGCCTTAAAGCATTTCGGCCCCAGTCCTTACAGCATCGATGGACCATTCTGGCAAACCTATGCCGGTCCCGATGCCTTTACGGGCGTGACGCAGGATATGGTAGATGCCGGACAATATCCGCTCACTTTTGTGGGCTGGAATGAGGTGGCCCGGCAGTTTCTGGCGGATCCTGATCCCAGCAATGACATGACCCCGCAGGCTTTGCTGGAACTCTGGAAATGGCAGCATCGCAACATTGAATATGGCAACAAACCGGATTACATCTTTGACGGCGCCATCAGCGGACCCATTCCCGGAACGCCGGTTGCCTTTATGCTTTCTCAGCGTTACGAGAACCTGCAGCTGGTATATCCCATGAGTCGGAACAATTCTATTGCCAGTACTACCCTGTTGAAATTGACCACACACCTGACTCCCGAGATGAAACTCTCCTTTAATAATAATTTCATGCTGGTCCGGGGCGTGAGCGGTTCCATTTATGATGATACCAACGGGCTTATCACGGGCTCCCGGCAGGGCACCCAGTATGCCCAGAATGCTTTTTTCTGGCGCTATATCTGGAACAATGCCAATTATAATCCGGCAGAAACCATGCAGTACAGAGGCGGCATCTCCCTCAACCATGTGTTAAGTCCCAAGACCTTTTACGACCTGGATCTGGAATACACGAACTATCATATTACCCAGGAACCCATTGGACTCCGTGATACCACCGGAATCAAGAACATTGGTGGCAATTGGTATGATGAGGCACCATTTGGTTATGTCGGCAGCCAGCTCGGTTCCATCACGGAACAATATGATGTTCTGGGCGACTTTTTGATGTCCGGCGGCGGAAGAGGCCAGGACCATTCCCGCTACTGGGGATTAAAGTTCTCCGGTGATCTGGTATCACAGATCGATAAGCATAACCAGATTAAAACCGGCCTGAGCGTTGAGTATACCCGGTTTAAAGAACGCCGGGAGATCAATCATGGATATACTACTCAGCCGTTTGACGTCAACCCGACCGTCTGGTGGTACTACGATTCATCTCCTGTGAATTTCGGCGCCTATATTCAGGATAAGCTGGAATACCAGGGTATGATTGCCAATTTTGGCGTCCGGGCGGATTACCTGCAGCCAGGAAAACAACCCTTTATTTTAAATCCGTCATACATTTTTGCAAATCTTCCCTATGACCTGGCGAATTTCACGGCAGAAGGAAACAGCTTCTCACAGTTACGAACAAATGACAAGTCGTATAAGCTCTATATTAGCCCCCGGCTGGGGATTGCCCATCCGATCACGTCGAGCAGTAAAATATTTTTCAATTACGGCCATTTCTATCAGCCGCCGGTCATAGATCAGCTCTATACCGTAAAACCATCAGGCAATGGCGCGACTATTCCGAATATAAAGGCTGACTGGCCCCGCACCATTTCCTATGAGATTGGTGTGGAAAAGAGCGTGGCCAACGACTATCTGATCCATTTCATGGGCTATTACAAGGATGTCTCCAATCAGCTTGTACCGGTAACAATTGTGCCTTATGACAACGAGAGCGTTGTAACGACATGGTCGAACAACGGATATGCGGATATCCGGGGACTGGAACTGAAACTGGAACGCCGCGTCGGCCGATTCTGGTACGGCTGGATTAATATGGAATATATGATTCAAAGTACAGGATTGACTGGTTATGGAACCATTTACCAGGATCCGCAACTGGCCTACCTGCAGCGTGAAAGTCCGCTCCAGACCCGAAACTGGCCGGTTCCTTCCGCAACTGCTAATCTGACCTTCCGGACACCCAGAAATTTCGGTCCTTCCATTTTGGGAAATAAATTATTGGGTAACTGGCAGTTGAATATTCTGCAGGAATGGTCTGACGGCGGGAAAGAGAACCTGACTCCCGATGCCGCCCCCGGCCAGCAGCACTGGGCGAATGTGATCGATTACTGGAATACCGATCTCATGCTGGAAAAACGGTTCACTTTCAATAATACCCGTTTCAGCGCCTATATGCAGATCAAAAATCTGTTCAACTACAAAGGATTCCCCAATCCATTATATTGGAACCGGTATGTGGATTCTTTGCATTTCCCGTGGGAAACCGGCAGTCAGCACGGTAATGACGAACTGGGCGATTATAAACAGAGTTATATTGACCTGGGTTGGAATACCTGGGCGCAATTTGTTAATCCCAGAGATATTTTCTTTGGCATCCGGATTCAAATGTAAATTTTATTCTTTAATGAATTTAGGATAGAATAAGAGGAGAAACCAGCTTATGAAGCAATACAAACATGAAATAAATCGGCCTTTCGTTCTGAGCCTGATTATTCTCTTCATGGTCTTATGGGGCGGCACGATGCTCTTCGCCCAATCCCGTACCCATGACCTGGGAGATTTTAAGATGCGGATCGAGGCTGATGAAACGATTAATACCAATGAAGTGGATCCGACCGGTGAATGGCCCCAGGACCAGTTCCGTTATGCGAATATTGTATTTCATAATAATGGAGTGGCTGTCGGAACGTGGATTGATTCCACCGGAACCATCCATAACAAAGAGCAATTTTTTGAATATCCGGTCTCTTATAACCAGACCGAGCCGTACGGGATAAAAGAAGTCCGCCGCTACAAACCGCCGGAAGTCTGGGTATATTCAGAGGGCAAATTGCAGAGCTCTTCCCGGCGCTTTACCGGAGAGGTGGATCCGAATCTGCCGGCGGATGAGATGATCGTGCTGGAAAGGTCCTATTCATTCTCTAATCCCAACCATGATGATTATGTAATCCACTATGCACGGTACAAATGCACATTCGACTGGGATCAGGACCCCCAGCCGGACACCAAAACCGATCAGACGCTGCAGGATGTTTACTTTCTGGTCGGCTACAGTTTTCAGACCGCAGAAGGCACCTATATTACCTATTCCCGCTGGTATGAAGAGGGAAAAGATGACTGGGCAACCTACGAAGAGGTTCCTTCTACCCTGGTGCAGGACGGAAGAGATTTATCAGTATCCTATGGCTGGGATGGCGATGATCCTGAGATCGATCAGTTTGAGGCCGATGGCGCCAGTTTTGACGATACCGGCGATCCCCGTTTTGCCATTGGTGAAGAAGGCGGTTCACCCATGCCTTCCGGGGAATTTGTTTCTTCTTCCTATGGCGGATTCGCCGCGCTGCATGTGGACAATTCGGTAAGTGATAAAACCGACAATCCCGCTCAGCCGGTGTCCATTATCGGCAACATCAGTATCTACAACATATGGGATACCGATTTTCCCGGATTCACGACCATTTGGGACTGGGCTTCTTCCGGAACCCGCCAGACGGTCGAAGACCAGTCCGGCTGGCCCGATGACGCCTCCGCCCAGGAAGATGAATATCCCATCCAGGCATTTGGCCCCTATAACTTCCAGTTAGGCGACTCTGTTGAGATCGTTTATGCCGTGGGCGTAAATGGGATTTCCCGGCAGCTGGCAATTGCCGGAAAAGATTCGCTTTTCCAAACCATGGATCGTGCCAACTGGGCCTATCATCGTAACCTTGATATCCCCGATCCGCTGCCTGCTCCCGACTTGACCGTTGAATCGGGACCGAACGAGATTTACCTGAAATGGCAGGACATGTCCGGCGTTGGTGACCCTGATACGGGTGTTCCTGATCTCGATCATTATAATGTTTACCGCAAAAGAGGCGCCTTTCTTGTAGACACCTACAACGAATTGAATGCCAATGGTACTCACCTGCTGTGGGAAAAAATTGCCGAGGTTCCCAAAAATGTGACAACCTATACCGACAGCACTGTGGTAAGAGGGGAACCCTATCACTATGCGGTGACCGCCGTCGATAATGGCTCCCAGAATACGGATGGACTCTTTCCCGATCAGAAACTGGAAAGTTCCAAATATGCCAACCGTTCCCAGATTGCGGCCTATGCATTTGCACCGGGTGAACCGACGGCCGAAAAGGTAAGGATTGTCCCGAATCCTTATTTGACAAAGGCCGGCGCATATAATTTCACAGAAAACGTGGACAAGATTTTATTTGTCAATCTTCCGCCCTATTGCACGCTGCGTATTTATACAGCGGCTGGTGATCTGATCAAGACCATTGATCATGCGACAGGAAGTGCCGATGAGTCCTGGGATCTGGTGACCGAATCTAATCAGTTGGTTGCCAGCGGTGTTTATATCCTGCAGGTGGATGGGGCACGGAATCTTGACAAGAAACCGATTCCTGGCAGTATTGAAAAATTTGTCGTAGTCCGCTAATCCAAATTATTTCAATTAAGCCAAAAATGAAAAATAATCTGTCAGGAGGAATAAAATGAAAAAAATAAGTAAATATTTGATTTTAATAATAATGGTATTCATGACGATTTCTGTCCCCTCACAGGCCGCCGGCTTGAAGAAGGTCGCTCAATCCGGGATGGACTGGTTGTCCATCCCGATCGGCGCGCGGGCCAGTGCGCTGGGCGGGGCATACACTGCCATGGCCAATGACGCCAGTTCCATTTTCTGGAATCCGGCGGGTATCGCTTTAACCAAGGGCGGTAATCTCTTTCTTTCCCAGACAAAATGGATTGCCGATATCAACGTGAACGCAGCCGGCTTCACTTATGATGCCGGAAACCTGGGATTCTTCAGTCTCAGTTTTGCCGGTGTTGACTGGGGTGTTTTTCACGGCACCCGGCGGGCCGATACAGGAGATGGTTTCGTGGAGACCGGAGATTTTTCTCCCACCGACTGGTTTGCCGGCATCGGATATGCCCGGCGAGTAACCGATCGTTTTTCCATCGGCGGCAATCTCCGCTATCTGTATGAGAATCTTGGTTCGAACCTGGAAGGAGACGTTCTTGGAAGCGGAACGGAGTACACCGCCAAGATGAACCTTTTCGCCTTTGATTTCGGGACCATCTATTATACCGGCTTCAAAGATCTGCGCCTGGCAATGACCCTGCAGAATTTCTCCCAGGAGAAAAAATACCGGGTCGATCAGTTCTCTCTGCCGTTGACTTTCAAACTGGGTCTGGCAATGGATATGACCAGTTTGTGGACCAGCGAATCGGACCACAGCCTTACCCTGGCTGTGGATGCCATACACCCGCGCGATTATTCCGAGCGGTTGAATGTCGGTCTGGAATATGGCTATAAAAACATGCTGTTTCTGCGTGGCGGTTATAAAGCCAATTATGATGAAGAAGACCTCACGTTTGGCGGCGGCGTAAATTACAGCCTGAATAATTTGGCGCTGGGACTTGATTACAGCTATGTCCAGTTCAAACATTTCGATGCAGTCCAAATGTTTGCTGTTAATTTTCAGTTTTAAGTCGAGAGAATTATCGTGAAAAACTATATGATGTTATCGAAATGTTAAAACAAATGATTAGTTGGAGGATTTAGTATGAAATATAAAAATTGGTGGGTAATCCTCGGCTTCACCTTAATACTTGGTTTGGTCATTTTTTCCTGTTCGAAACCGGATGAACCGACGTATGACAAAAGTCATCCCGATCCAAATCCGACAGGTCTGGCTGCACCCAAAGTGGATTCATTGAGTCCGAGCGAGGGCTACCTTAAAGATGTTATCAAGATTTACGGCAGCGGTTTTAATTCCACTCCGGAATATAATATGGTCTCTTTTGGCAAGAATGCGGGTAAAATACTATCCGCATCGACGAGTGAACTGACGGTTCAAACCCCCAACATTGCGGGACAAACCGTTCCCGTGAAGGTTTCGGTGAAAGGATCTGAGTATTGGAGCCAGGGAATGCCGTTTGTCTTCAAGAACACCCTTGCAGTCCTGGATAGTGAGATTGTCTGGCCCAACGGCGTTGCCGTGGACGATGCCGGGAATGTTTATGTGGGTTCTGCAGATGAGGGAGTCATTTACAAAATTACCCCGGATGGCAATAAGAGTGAATTTGCATCGGTGCCTGTCAGCGGTTCAATCAAGTTTGGGCCCGGCCATTACCTGTATGTATGTGAGCAGGGGGAAGGCCAAATCGAGCGAATTTCTCCGGATGGTTCTACAGTCGAGCTGGTAACATCCGTTTCCAGCCCGGTGGCATTCGATTGGGATCAGAACGGGAACATGTATATAATTGAAAACGAAAGCGGGATTGACCGGCTCGATCCGTCAGGCACACTTACTTACATGGCGGATGTTTCTACTGCCAAGTGCTGCCGTGTTTTTGGCAATTATTTATATGTTACCCGCATTTGGGACGGTGTAATTTCCCGGTTTGAGATTACCTCAAGCGGTCTGGGAGACGAAGAAGAGATCATGACCGATTTGGATTCTCCATTGGGAATCGAATTCGATGAAGATGGAACTATGTATTATACACTGGCCTGGAACTATAGCATATACACCCTGGCCCCGGATGGTTCGGAAGAAACGTTGTACGAAGATGAGCTCATCGATCCGGCGGAAAGCCCGATACACTATATGTGTTTTCATGGCAAAATTATGTATATGGTCCATCCGTCCTGGGCTGACGTTGGATTTACTCAGAGCGCCTATATCGGTGTGGAGCAGGCTCCCAATTATGGATTGAACTTCTAAGTTCGTGTTTCGTTGACAGCCGTGCGTTTAATACCTGTATGGACGCACGGCTCATTTTAATGAAGATATAAAAGAAGAAAAGTGAAATGAAATTATTCCTTGCTTCTCTAACGATTGTTTTTACCTTTATTCTTTTCTCGCAGTCATCCTATGCCCAGAGCAAAGGCGGCCGCTGGCAGTTTGAAGACAATGGTTTTGATACCGCGGACTGGGACCAATTAAATAATGACGGCGCGTTGATAGGTCAGGCAGGCTACGCCAGTGTTCCTCCATTGCAGGAGGGAAACGCCTATTTGCTGCTGGATACCGCAAATGCCCATGATTACTTTCGTGTGGATGATAGTCCCGACCTGGATTTTGACAATGAAAATATTGGCATTTCCGCCTGGATTTATCCTTTTGTATTGGATGATGTCCATTATCTTGTAAATAAGGGACGGCAGGATTCAAATCCCATTACCACCAATTATGCCATTCGTATATCAAAATCCAAAAAATTGGAATTTTTAATAAGAGATGTCAGTACGAATAAGGCGCAGACGGCATCTTCCAGTTTTACCATCCCGCTTAATCAGTGGACATTTGTTGGGGTTTTCTATGATTTCAGCGCGGGCAAAGTATATATGTGGAATGATCCTGCTGCAGCGGCTGCAGACACGCTTGATTTTACGACAATTCCTGTTGCTAATGATGATCCGCTTTCCATCGGTTCCTGGTACAGGGCCGATCCGGCGAGCCCCTCCATTAAAGATTTTGAAGGAAGAATGGACGACGTTCGCATCAGCGGACGGCTGGAAGATATTATTCCTGTGGCAACCGGAATTCAGAGCACCGATCAGCCTGTCTATTCGGAAAATAAAGCGGATATGGAGATTTATCCCAATCCGGTCAGTCTCTCTAAAAATGAAAATCGTGTCAATATCCGCTTTAAAATTTTACGCGCCGAGCCGCTGCATATCACCATTTATAATGTTCTGGGGCAGCAGATATATAACTCAGCCCTGCAAGGTGCGGGAGAATATCAGGATTTTCAGTGGAATATGCGGGATGGTCTGGGGAAAGCAGTTAATTCGGGATTCTATTTCATCAGGCTTAAGGGCAGCAAAATAAATCTGACCAGGCGAATTCTGATTGTTCACTAGGCGGCGACGTATGTGTTTCATGATTTCTAAATTATTATCAGGTTTCACAGATGAGTAAAAATTTCATTCTATTTCACAAGGTGTTTCGGGATTATCGTTAATGCGCAGAACCTTTATTTTATCCCTTTTCTTTATATCCGGATTTACCGGGCTGGTCTATGAAATTATCTGGACAAGGGTTTTCGGGCTTATTTTCGGTAATACAACCCTGGCCATCAGCACGGTTCTGGCGGCTTTTATGCTTGGCCTGGCCCTGGGAAGCCGGATATTCGGAAAAGTCGGTGATCGCCTAAAAAACCATTTGCGCAGCTATGCGTTCCTCGAGATAGGCGTGGGAATATCGGCCCTGCTGGTTCCCGGTTTGAAGGGCAGCCTGGAGGCTCTTTTCAGCGTGCTCCATCCTTCGCTGGAAAATATCCCGTTTCTTTTTTACCTGATCAAATTTGCGGTCGCTTTTGTCGTGATGCTGCCCGCCACCTTTTTGATGGGCGGAACATTGCCGGTTATCAGCCATGCGGTGATAACCAATAAAGAAAAGATCGGATTGGGATTCGGGACTCTCTACAGCGTCAATACATTCGGCGCGGTGAACGGTACATTTCTCACCGCCTTTTTTCTTATCGGATGGCTGGGAGTTCTGGAATCGATTCTGTTGGCAGTGTTTTTAAACCTGATCATCGGCGCGGCTGCTTTTGGAATTTTCCGGTTCTCGACAAACGAGGACAGCCGGCCAATCTCTCGCGAGGCAGCGCCGGTCAAACAAAAATATCATTTTGTGCTTCTGATAATGGCGTTTTCCGGATTTGCCGCCCTGGCTTATGAGGTGCTGTGGAGCCGCATTCTGGTCTTTTTTATGACCAACTCGGTTTATGCTTTTGCGGTAATGCTTTCCACTTTTTTATTTGGAATTGCGATCGGCTCCGGATTCGGCGGGAAGTGGGCGGACCGCTCAAAAAATCGCATTTACCTGCTGGGATGGCTGGAAGTGGCAATTGGATTATCCGCGCTTCTGGCAGCGATTCTGCTCGTCAAGCTGCCCGGAATTCATGAAAAACTGTTGACGCTGGGGCCCGGAACCAACTGGTGGGAGTTTAACGGGATTCGTATACTGGAAGCATTTATTGTCATGTTTTTGCCCACTTTTTTAATGGGTGCAGCATTTCCGGTAGCCGGAAAAATTCTGGTGCCCGATCTCAAACGGATGAGTGACGGTCTGGGGGCTCTCTATTTTTACAATACCATTGGCGGCGTTTTTGGCTCTTTCCTCACTGGATTTGTTTTTATTTCTGTTTTAGGAACTTCGGCCACCATGCTGATCATGGTGCTGATCAACCTTTTGCTGGGAATCATTCTTCTTGGTAATCCGAAAGCGAAGTTTTCCTTTAGGAAAGGACTTGCTTTTGCAGGCGGCGGTCTGGCGGCATTAATCCTGCTGATCAATCTGACTCCCAAAACAGTTTTCACGGCTGCCTATGCTTCCATCGAAAAGGATTTTCCTATTGTTGATTTCCGGGAAGGGGTGGAGGGGACCGCCACGGTTCACCAGTCGGATCTTCCCATGCAGCAGACCAAGCGGATCGATGTTGACGGACTGAACGTTGCCGGTACCAGTTTTATGCTGCGCACATTGCAGGTGCTGCAGGGCAATCTGCCCCAGTTTGTCAGGCCAAGTGCCCAGCGGGTACTGCAAATCGGATTCGGCACCGGACAGACATCCCATTCGGCACTGCTTCATCCCGTTGAAAATTTTACGCTGGTGGAAATTTCAAAAGACGTGATGGACCTGGCCGGTTTGCATTTTGCGGAAATCAACAAAGGGGTGCTCGGCAATCCGCGCTTCCATTACACGATTCTGGATGGCAAAAATTTTGTCAAATATACGCCGGAGAAATATGACATCATTATGAATGATGCCAACTATGCGGTGGCAACCGCCAGTGCCAGCCTCTTCACCCGGAACCATTTCGAAAACTGCAGACGAAAACTCAAAGAGGGGGGGATTCTTTCCACCTGGATGACCACCGATCTGGATCCCCGGGATTTCAATATTGTTCTGAAAACATTTCAATCTGTTTTTCCCTATTCGCTGTTATGGATGGCGCCCAATTGTATCAATAAGCAGGTGGTGCTCATGGGATCGACCCGGCCAATTGAAATAAATTTTGCGGCCGTGGAAAAGCAGTTCAATGATCCGCAGATCAAAAACGATCTCGCTGCCGTCAATATCAATTCAGCGTATGATCTGCTGGATTGCCTGGTCCTGGATTCCCGGGGTATTCGTGATATCAGTAAGGACGCCGCGCTTAACACCGATGATCATCCCATTCTGGAATACTCCAAAAGGGCCATTCGCGCCCGGGATTTGTGCGCCGCACAGAACCTGGCCAAAATTCTGTACAGACGGCCTGACCTGAAAAATCTTTTAACCGGATTTCCTGAGGATTCTGCTGCTTCCAAAAAAATTGAGGAACATCTTGCCCGGAATGAGGCTGCATCGCGGCAATTTCTGAAGGGAATGCTGGCATTTTACCAGGGACGGCCAAAAGAAGGGATGCAGATTCTTCTTGATGGCTCGCGCCTGATTCCGGAAAGCAACCTGGCTTCGCAGTACTTCAAGGACATGGACCTGGTCACCACCCGTCTGGCGGTGGCCGTTCAACAGCATCCGGACAATCCCGAGGCGCAACTGCAGCTCATCCGTCAAGAAATAACGGAGGCTAAATACGGGGAGGCACTTAAGCAATTAAGGGCGCTGGAGAACCGCTTTCCCAAAAATCCGCTCATCTATTATGAAAGCGCCCGCTGTTACTTATCACAATCAAAGTTGGACTCAGCAAAAATGTATCTAGAAAAATCACTTGAATTAAAAACCGATCTGTCCGGCTCCTGGTATTTTCTGGGAGAAATCTTCCGTCGACAAAACCGTCATGAAAAAGCGCTGCAGGCATATCAGAAGGCGCTGCAGATTGATCCCCGGATTTATGAGGCGTTCAACGGCAGTGCTGCGGTATATCAATCGCAGGGAAATTATGAGGAGGCAGCAAATCTTTATCTGCAGTCCCTCGCTCAGATGGAATACCAGCCGCACGTGACGGCCAGCCTGGGTGACTGCTATCTGCAGCTCAAGGATTATTCGCAGGCGGTCAGTTATTATGAAAAATCGCTGGGCATGGGGAATTCCTCGGTGAAGGTCCTTTTCAACCTGGGAAACGCATTTTTCCTGATCCGGCAGCTTGACCGGGCGGAGAAATGTTTCCGGGATGCGCTGGCGCTGGATAAGTCCGATCCTGAAGTCTATTACAATCTTGGAAATCTCTATGTGGTCCGGAACCGCTTCGAGGAAGCCATTCCTTTCTACAGGCAGGCGCTTTCCTTCTCAAAAAAAGAGCCGGACTATTTTAACAATCTGGCCATGTGCTATCGCAAATTGGGGGAAGAAAAGGAAGCGATGGCGGTCTTTGATGAAGGTTTAAAACTGCATCCGGATTCTCCGCTTTTGGTAAAAAATGCGGGCGAGTCCCATAAATCGACTAAACATGAATAATCACACATAAAGGTAATAAAACATGATGAGGCATTTTCTGAAATTATCTTTCCTTTTGGCCGTTCTGCTGTTGCTGAATTGCGCCACAACGAAAACAATCACGCTGCATGAGCAGCAGCCCGGCAAGTCACTGCTGGTGGGTGCTGTGCTGGTAGAGAATGACGGACTTGAGGATGTTTACGAAGCAAAGACGTCCAATATCACGGTGGTCATCGTGGGGAAATCCCTTGAAAACGGAAAAGAGGTCACAAAGGCGTACCGGGTAAAAACCAATCCGGATGGTTATTATATGGTCCAGAATGTGCCGCCCGGCGCCTATGTGATCAAAGGTATTGAGGTGGATCTGGGATATGAAACCCATATGATCATTTCATCCCGCTGGGACGGGAATACGCAGAGCTATTATCCCGAAAATCTCATGATAGACGGCAATGTCAGAGTATGGCCGCCGGCTATGGATGAGAAAATCATCGACATGCAGATTCGCTATTTTAAGATAGATGCCGCGCAGCGGATTGCCTACGACAATATAAAATCACTTAACGATGCCGTGCTGTCAATCCGGGATAACCGTTATACCATGCCCGATCCGCTCAATTATTTTCGTACGAAATACCCGGATTGGAGCTGGTTTCAAGCAGATTGAGCAATTTAAAACCGCACCTTCGACGGTTAAAACATTAGAGCGAAAATCATTGCAGTTGATCTTACGATCGGTTCCGGGATCAATGGAAAATGATTTCGAAAACCTGAAACGAACAAAGGATTTTGAACTGGAGGCATTCAATGAATCAGAAAGCAAAAAACAGTTTTTACTACCTGTTTACTGTCATATTTACCTTGCTGTTTTTCCAGCTTGTGCTGGCGCAGAGCAATCCGGACAATCTGTTGTTGAAAAATTACCGGCCAAAATCGATTTACAAAGTGCCGGTAACGCACATTGCCAAAGCAAAATATGCCGTTATCGATATGCATTCCCATCCGTACGCAGAGAGCCTTGCGGATGTGGACCAGTGGGTTAAAAATATGGATGCGGTTGGAATTCAGAAGACGATTGTGCTGACCATGGCGACCGGAGCAAAATTTGATTCACTCTATAAAGTATACTCAAAATATCCCGACCGCTTTGAGGTGTGGTGCGGATTCGATTACACCGGCTATGATAAACCGGGATATGGGCCGGCGGCAGTCGCTGAATTGGAAAGATGTTTTAAAGTTGGTGCCAGAGGGGTCGGTGAGCTGGGCGACAAAGGGAAAGGTCTTTTCTATTGCGAACCGAAAGCATATGGGATGCATCTGGATGATCCACGGATGGATCCCCTTCTGGAAAAATGTGCGGAACTGGGCATGCCGGTCAATATTCATGTGGCAGACCCCATCTGGATGTATGAGCCGATGGATTCCACCAACGATGGCCTGATGAATGCCTATGACTGGCGGCTGGATAATCAGCCGGGAATCGTTGGGCATGATGGTATGGTTGACATTCTTGAAAATGCCGTCAAGCGCCATCCCAATACAACTTTTATTGCCTGCCATTTTGCGAATTGCTCCAACGATTTGAAAAAGCTGGGCGCTCTCTTAGACAAATATCCCAATTTGTACGCGGATATTTCGGCCCGCTACGCCGAGACCGCGCCTATCCCGCGCTTTGCGGAAAAATTCTATGAAAAATACCAGGACCGTCTTCTATATGGCACTGATATGGGAATGGATCAAAATATGTACCGGATCACCTTCCGGGTGCTGGAAACCAATGACGAACATTTCTATGAAACAGAACAGTTCGGATATCATTGGGCAATGAATGGTTTTGGATTGAATGACGGAATATTAAAGAAGTTGTATCGCGATAATGCCCTGAAGGTTTTACATAAATAGCCGAATTTGTAAACTATTTCTAAAAATCCGGGAATGGCGGGATTCTCCATGCTAATAAAAACTGTTTATGTGAGTTTTATGATCCTGATTTTTGCCATAATTGGATGTTCGGGCGCCGGTAAGAAAAACGGGGCAGGCATTCAGTATGAAATGAATAAAGATGGCGGGATTGTTTTTCGGAACTCGGAAATACAATTGCATTTTGATAACCGAATGAATGAAACCGTTTTGCAGGGAACGGATAAAGTAACCCTGACCAGGGAAGATCCCGGGCGCCCCTCGCATTTTGTTGTGGTGAACGGCCAGAATGTGACCGATTTCCGGATGGAGCCGTCAAATGCTGAATGCACTGATATTCAAACCAGGTTCGGAAAGGGAAAACGCCTGGTTTTAAGAGGCGTGGCACAGGGACCTGAAAATTGCCGAATTGAGAAGACGCTGACAATTGAGTTGTATGAGAATTATCCTAATGCGGCTATTTCCCTGGCGGTGTATAGAAATCTGGGAGATAAAGAATTGCATCTCGATCGGGCGTACAGCGACGCTTACCGGCTGGATGCGGCATTGGCAGTTGACAACGGCAAGCCCTGGCAGTTCTGGTCGTTTCAGGGCAGCGCGCTGCGTTGGGGAAAGGATTATATTTTTCCTTTGAAATCGAATTTCTACAGCCGTAACTGGATGGGCGTTCAAACGGAGACAAGGAATGGCGGCGGCGTACCTGTCGTGGATCTCTGGACGGCCAAAGCCGGTTTGGCAATCGCGCATCTTGAACCTGCGCCCCAGCTTGTGGCCCTCCCGGTGAAAGCCTCTGCAGAAAAAGGCGTGGAGATCGCGATCGAAAAAGACACCGACAGCTCCTTTCCTCCCGGTGGAACCTATCAGACAATTAAGACTGCGGTCATTGTTCATAAAGGCGATTATTTCAATGCCCTGCGCACCTTTTCGGGGCTGATGGCTGCCCAGGGTGTGCGTATGCAGAAACCGTCGGAGGAGTCCTATTCAGCCATATGGTGCGGCTGGGGCTATCAATCCGATTTTACGATCGACGACATTTTCGGAACCCTGCCAAAACTGAAAGAGCTGGGATTGCACTGGGTGGTAATTGATGACCGCTGGTTCGACCGGTATGGTGACTGGAATATACGTAAGGAAACCTTTCCCGGCGGGGAGCAGCAAATGAAGGATATGGTTAAAACGCTGCACCGGCAGGGATTTAAAGCAAAGATCTGGTGGACCCCAACCAATGCACAGCCTGCCGGAGATTTTGGAGAATGGCCATCGGTAACCCAGGGGGCAGCGGATGTGGTCAAAAAACACCCGGATTGGCTGATAATGGATAAAGACGGGAATTTTGTGCGGGACGAGCGGGGAATGTATGACTTTTGTCCGTCAGTGCCCCAGGTGCAGGAATATATCCGGCAATTGACCGTTCGTTTCATAAAGGACTGGGATTTTGACGGGCACAAGCTGGACGCCTACTGGACGGTTCCGCCCTGTTATAATCCGGCCCATCATCATAAATATCCGGGAGAATCGCACGAAGATCTGCCCAAGTTGTTGAAAATTATTCAGGAGACGACCAAATCGATTAAACCCAATAGCGTGACCGAAGTCTGCAATTGCGGTACCCCGCAGGATTTCTATCAGGAGGCCTGGATCGACCAGGCGGTGACTGCCGATCCCATCAGTTCAGCACAGGTCCGGCGTCGCATTAAAACTTTCAAGGCGCTGATGGGCTCTCACGCCGCGGCCTATGCCGATCACGTGGAGCTGACCAAAATCGATACCATTACCTGGCGGGAGACCGGGCAGGATTTTGCCTCTGCTGTGGGAACCGGGGCTGTGGTCGGCACAGGCTGTGGTCGGCACAAAATTTACCTGGCCCGGGGGCCCGGCTGATACCCGTTTGACGCCCGAAAAAGAGGCTCACTGGAAAAAATGGATTTCCCTTTACAACGAGAAGATGCTCAGCAGGGGTGAATATTTAAATCTGTATGATATTGCATATGATAAACCGGAAACCCATGTGGTTCAAAAGGGTGATACCCTTTATTACGCTTTCTATGCCGACTCCTGGAATGGCGAAATTGAATTGCGCGGTCTCAAAAACCGTGATTATCAGGTCTATGATTATGTGAATCAACGCAATCTGGGAACAGTCTCGGGGCCTTCTGCCGGTATCTCGCCGCGATTCAAAGATAGCCTGCTGATCGAGTGTATTCCGGTGAAATCCGAATAAAAGGAAATCAGATTTCCAAAAGGAGATAAAATATCATGAGAAACAAATTATTCCGATTCAAGTGGATGGCCGGATTCTTAATACCGGTGCTGATGATGCTGCTGATTGGCTGTTCCACCGGGCCGCAGCATTACACAATGGCCGATTTTGCCACGGTTCAGAAAATCGATGCGCACGTGCATGTGAATTCTGTGGATCCGGCTTTCATCGATCAGGCAAAAGCCGACAATTTCAGGCTCCTGACAATTAACACAGATTATTCCGATTATCCGCCGGTGAGGAAGCAGCAGGAAATCGCCATGGCCGATTTAAAGGCCTATCCCGACCGGATAGCTTATTCATCCACATTTTTGA